>JAHEFU010000306.1 GCA_024645305.1 Planctomycetales bacterium | reverse complement strand
ACTGTCGTCACATTGACTACGAACTGGTGGTGCTGCCGGAGGGCAAGATGTCCAGCCGCGCCGGCAGCATCGTTTCCTACCGCGACCTGCGGGATGAAGCCATCCGCCGCGCCACCGAGACAGTACGGGAAAAGGGCATCATCACGGAGGAGTCCGCGATTGACAGCACGGCGCGGGCGATTGCCATTGCCGCCATCAAGTACACCATGCTGCAGGTCAGTGGCTCGCAGCAGATCGTCTTCGACTTCGAACAGGCGCTGTCCTTCAGCGGACGCAGTGCGCCCTACCTGCAGTATGCCTATGCCCGGGCCGGCAAGCTGCTGGACGGTTCGCCTGCACAGTCCGTGCCGCAGGATCCTGGTTATGAACTGAACGCGTCCGAACTGGCAATCATCCGCCTGTTGTCCATGTTCCCCCAGACCTGCACCCGGGCGGCAGACAAGTACGAGCCGGCCTTCGTCTGCAGTTACCTGTATGACCTGGCTTCGGCCTTCAGCGACTTCTACCGCGACTGCCGGGTGATCGGTGAGCCGCCGCCGCAGCTGGAATTCCGCCGCGGGATCGTGACGGCCTTCAGACAGGTGATGCGCACCGGCTTCAGCCTGCTGGCCCTGCCCCTGCCGGAGGCCATGTGAGCATCCGGCTTGACGATTACGGCCTGGACCTGGCCGAACTGGCGCGTGACCTGCAGGGCCTGGAGGAACTGCCAACTTCAGCGCTGCTGATAAACGAATACATCTTTGACGTGCGCGAATGGCGCGAGCTGCCGCATGCGCAACAGGTGGAGGACCTGCGCGGCAATGCGCTGGCTGTACTGGCGGCAATCGAGCTGACCGCCGCTTCAGCTCACCTGCGCAGGCATGAGGACGAGGACACCGCCTGGATGCCGCGCTTCCGTTATCCCTACCTGCTGCGCCGCATGACACTCGCTCGCGCCTCGCTGGACCGCGAGATGCTGCTGGACTTCTTTGACAACAGCATCATGTTCTGCGACAGCGACTGGGACATGCTGCGCTTCATCCACCGCGTTATCCGCTGGGCCGAGCGCTTCGCCCATCTCAGCCCGGGCAATCCTCGCGAGTTCACGCGGCTCAACCTGCAGCATGAGTTCGCCCGCGTGATAGTTGAACCTCCCCTGGATGGCCTGCAGGGCTTCATCATTGACATCATGGAACTGCTGGGGATCCGCGTCGTTGAGTTTGACAACCGCATACCCGAGGAGGAGCACCGGGCCTGGGTGCGCCAGCAGCTGGAGATTGACCCGCGGCGTTCACGCAGCAAGTCGGGACGCCTGGAGTACCGTGAGGCCGGTGGCACCGACAATTCGATCTATGTGGTCCGCACGATGGGTGGGGTGGACGGTTATGAGGTCCGCGGCAACATGGCGGAGGACCTCGCGCTGATCATTGACATCGGTGAGAGCGAGGTCCCGGCCACTCTGACGATGTTCATCGAGGAGCACATCATCTCCGTGATCAACCGTCGTACGGAGATCAAGGCTGAAATCGTTGAGAATTCCATGCGTCTGCGCTGGTACGACACCTCGCTGACCGCTGAAGACCTGGGGCGGATCATCCACAGGAGCATCAAGGAGGAGTTCGTGCTCAGCGTGGTCGCGGTGAACATGATCTTCGACCCCCTGCGGATTTCAAGCCTGCGCGGCAGCATCCTCGGCTACAAGGAACAGCGCCGTCTGGAAATCCGCCGCCGGGATCCCGAGAAACTGCCATTCGTGGTCTGCAATGCCTGCCATTCCTACGCCCCCCATGCATTCTGCGTGGTCAGCGTGGACAGACCACCCTGCTGCGGGCGCAGCTATGACGAACTGGCCTCGCTGGCCCAGCTGACCCACAGCATGGACCAGAGCACGATTGCGCGTGGAATCTGCATCGACCGCCGCAAGGGTCAGTACATGGGAGCCAACAAGGCGGCCCAGCGGCACTCGGAAGGCAGCATCACCCGGATCAACCTGCACAGCCTGCGGGAAAATCCGCATCCCACCACGGCGATTCCCCAGTGCATCGCGTACTATGTGGACGAATTCGACGTGATCTGCATCGTCAGCCAGGAATTCGAGGGCCGCACCCCGGACGGCAAGACCTTCCTGACCCTGCTGGACCGCGTGGCCGGACGGCAACTGCCGGGTTATCTCGGGGTCAGCGAGGACTACATCCTCAGCCAGTCCTTCCTCATCAACGAGGGTGGGTTGTCCCGTGTAGCCTGGATGAATGAGACGCTCAAGCGCAGGCTGGGCATCCGGATGGAACATGTGGCAACGGAGAACGAATGTGTAAATCTGCAGGAGTTCCGAGAATTCCTGGCAACCTGGAGCAAGTGATGGAAGCAAGCAAGAAACAGTTCGAGGATGTCCTGCGCCTGCTGGAGCTGTCCTGGTCGGACACCGAGGGTGAGGATGGCCTCGTGCTGTACAACATCGTGATTGATGCGGAGAACGACCTGGAGGTCACCGCGGTGATGTACGGCGATGCCGAGGAAGGGTACTTCGTGCGACTGCTGGCCTATGTGGACGAACTGAGTGTGGAGGAACCGCTGGACCAGCTGAGCACCCTGATGAAGCTAAACTGCGAGCTGCCGGCCGG
>JAHEFU010000113.1 GCA_024645305.1 Planctomycetales bacterium | reverse complement strand
CTGTCCGGGAAGAACATGGCCAGGCGCTTGCGTCCGTCCAGTTTATGCGGGATGTTCATCACCGTCTCGATGCCGCGGGTCCGGAACTGCAGCTTGCTGCTCTGTGCTGGATCCGTGGCAAGGTCATCCGCTGCGAAGGTATTCATTTCCGTTGTCAGGATCCGGCGGTTATGCAGCAGGCTGTCCTCGGAAAGCGGGTGCGCGCTCAAGCTGAATGGCCCGCGGTAGTTGGCATTAGCCCCTGACGTTCCACCAGGCCCACCCGCCTGTCCCGAGCTGGACCCGCCACCACGGTTGGGGCAGGCACCCAGCACAAGCAGCATGGCAATTGCCAGCGGCAGCAGTGCACGTGCCTGGAGTACTCGCATCACCAGCCGCGGTCCGCCATCCTGTCAGCCTCGGCCATACTGGCAACATCCAGCCCGCTCATGGCCTCACCCAGTCCGGCACTGACCTCGGCCAGCTTCTTCGGATTGTCATAATGCAGCACTGACTGCACGATGGCCGCCGCACGCGGGGCGGGGTCGTCACTCTTGAAGATCCCGCTGCCGACGAAGACGGTCTCGGCTCCGAGCTGCATCATCAGGGCGGCGTCCGCCGGGGTGGCGATTCCACCCGCCGCGAAGTTCGGCACGGGCAGGCGGCCCTTGGCTGCGACCCAGCAGACCAGGTCATAGGGGGCCTGGAGGTCCTTGGCGGCCGTCATCAGTTCTTCCTTCGGCAGCACGCTGAGGGCCTTGATCTCACCCTGCACACTGCGCATGTGGCGCACGGCCTCGACGATGTTGCCGGTGCCCGGCTCACCCTTGGTCCGGATCAGGGCCGCGCCCTCGCCGATGCGCCGCAGGGCCTCACCGAGGTCCTTGGCACCGCAGACGAAGGGCACCTTGAAACCGTGCTTGTCAACGTGGAAAGCCTCATCGGCCGGAGTCAGCACTTCACTTTCGTCAATGAAGTCCACCCCGAGGGCCTGCAGGATCTGGGCCTCCACGAAATGCCCGATGCGGCACTTGGCCATTACGGGAATGGATACTGTTTCCATGATTTCGCGGATCACCGCAACATTGCTCATGCGGGCAATCCCGCCGGCGCGGCGGATATCCGCCGGAACGCGCTCCAGGGCCATCACGGCCACGGCACCGGCCTGCTCGGCGATCACGGCCTGCTCAGCGTTGGTGACATCCATGATCACGCCGCCCCTGAGCATCTCAGCCAGGCCTACCTTGGTACGGTAGCTGCCCTTCCTAGAGCCATTGCTGCTGCCATTTTTCTTAGACATCTGTTCTCGATCTCCTGTTGGATCCACCATCTCAATGGTGGTCACTTCTCATTCCAGCCCGGGCCAGACCGAAGCCGCCACCCAGCTCAGCTGGGCTTCCAGCAGTTTCCTGAAGGCAGCTGCATCTCCGGTGGGCGCAAGTTTAGCAAATGCAGACAATTCATCCGCATACTGCACTTTTTCATTACCATCAAAAGCTGCAGGTAATTGCATACTGGCCCTGTCACGGGATTTTCGCAGCAGTTCCTCGAGGCCTGACTCAGTCAGCATACCGCTGCGGATGTCCTCATTTATCAGCGCCAGTTCGGCCCGCTGGCTGCGGAAGAACTCCTGCCAGAAGCGGCCGCGCTCAGCCCCCAGCTGGCTGAAGAGTGCCGGTTCCATGTCACTGAGCTGGCGCAGGCGGCGGTCAGTACTGCGCGCATACTCGGCAAATGCCAGTACGGAATCACTTTCCAGCCGCACGGTGCCACTGGCAACCAGCTGGTCACCGAGCAGCAAAAGCTCACTGAGCAGGGCCAGCTTCTCCTGATCCGAGAGAGCTTCCTCGATGCCGCTGCGGCGAGCCACCTCCAGCAGGCTGGCCAGATCCTCCGCCGCACCACTGCCCCGTGCCTGCAGTGAATTGATGAACAGGCGACAGTGGGTGCTGAGGCTCTTGAGCTGTCCGAGGGGGTCTCGCCCGCCCTCGATCCAGGCATGCAGCTCATGGGCTTCACGCATGATCGCACCAAGCTCCAGCAGATCCGGCAGCTCCAGCAGGCTTTGCTGGGATGGTGCGGGCAGGGGCCGGCTACCCGGTGGGTCAATCGCACTGCAGATGTAGCTGTCCGTTGCCAGCGGGTAGTTGACGTAGCTGCTGACACCCTGCAGGCTATGCCTCACAGCGACGGATTCCGCCGCCTGCAGCTGTCCCAGCAATCCCAGGCCGTTGACAAAAGCCAGGCTGCCATCCCTGCGGGAATTCCCCTCCGCCAGCAGGACATCGTATCCGGCAGTATGGAAGTACAGCGGCTCCGAACGCACGCTGAATACACTGCCGCCAACTTCATCCACCTGTGCCAGTACATACCACGAATAGACATGGTCCGGCAGCAGGCTACCCGGGACGCGGTATGTACCCCGCTCCATCTCGACCCCTGTCCAGAATGCTCCGGCTGTAGCCGGGGTATACAGGTCTACCCGGCCGTGGTCCAGGATGCGGATGGAGTAAATGGCATTCAGCAGCGTCAGGCGACGGGTGATGTAGTCTTCAAATGGGGAATTGCCCAGTGCATCCCGGATGCCCAGTTCGAAATAGAAACCTGACTCGGCGTACAGGGCGAGTGGCAGGGGCTGGGCGGCGGAACCCCCCGGACTGCGGGGGATCAGGCGCAGCATGGAAACGAGCTGTTGCTCAGCAGCCCGGACTTGCCCGGGCCAGGCGAGGCTGAGGAACAGTGCAAGCAGGATCAGGACTGATCTGAGCAGGAACAAGATGCTAGGATTATAGACGTGCCTGAGGGAGGACAGCAGTTTTCACTGGCGGAGCGCTCCGCAGACTGGGAGCGCCTGCGCCTGATCCTGGCGAGGATTGACTCAGGCGGGCTGTCCGCACTGCAGGAGGAGGAACTCTCCGCCCTGCCCGGCCTGTACCGCAAGGCCCTGTCTGACCTGTCACTGTTCCGGACCCGAGGCGACGATGCCGCGATGATCAACCAGCTCAGCCAGCTGTGCAACCGGGCTCATGCGGTGATCTACGCCCGCAAGCTTGGTGAAAAGCGGACGGGTATCTGGGAATTCATCAGTTCCGAGCTGCCCCGCGCGGTGCGGCGCTGCCACCGGCTGGTGCTGTCCAGCGCAGCCGTGATGACGCTTTGCGCAGTACTCGGCTGGGTACATTGCCAGGTGGATGCCGACATCGCCCGCGCAGTGCTGGGGCCGGAAATGATCAACCAGTACCAGACGAGCCTGCGGGCCGCGCATGAGGATGCCGACCTTGGGCTGGCCGCCCAGATCCCGCGGGAGCAGCGTAGCGGGATGTGGCTGTTCATCACCTCGAACAACATCAAGGTGGGGATCAACTCCTTCCTGCTGGGGATTGTCGGCGGGGTGCCGGCGCTTCTGATGATGGCCTTCAACGGCTACATGCTGGGGGCCATTGCCTTCCTGTACTTCACCACTCCTCCCGGTCTGGATGTCAACCTGCCGCTGTACTTCATCGCGGGCGTAGCGGCCCACGGCGCGATAGAACTGCCGGCGATCACGCTGGCCGGGGCTGCGGGGATGAAGATCGGATTCGCCTGGGTGTTTCCCGGGCAGCGACCGCGGGGAGATTCAATGCGGGATGCCGTGGGGGATGCGGGCAAGCTGATCCTGGCGACCAGCCTGACACTCGTCGTGGCGGGAATCATCGAAGCCTTCGTGACCCCGCTGACGCCTGCTGAGGGTCTGCCGCTGGGCGCACTGTATGTGCTGAAGATCGCGGTCGGGGTGATAGTGTTCAGCCTATGGCTGAGCTGGCTGTACTTCGGAGGGCGCCGGGAAAGCGCTGCCTGAGCCGCCTACTTGTAGCGGTAGACGATACGGCCCTTGTTCAGGTCGTAGGGTGACAGGGCCACCAGTACGCGGTCCCCGTTGAGGACGCGGATGCGGAACTTGCGGATCTTACCCGACAGATAGCCGAGGATCACGTTGCCGTTCTCCAGTTCGATACGGAACATGCCGTTGCGCAGGGCTTCAATGACCTTGCCCTCTACCTCAATTCCTTCTTCTTTCGCCAAGTGTAACTCTCTGCAGTATATGGATCGTGCCTGCCGGAACCAGTGTGTCCTGTTGCAGGCCGAGTAATTCTAGCACCAGAATGCGAGGACAGCTGATCCAGCCGCAATGCAGCGGGAGGGCCCACTGCGTCCTATAATCCTCCAATGCCTGGCTCACTCTTCCTCATCGGCTCCCCCATCGGCAACCTCGGTGATGTCACCAAGCGCCAGCTGCGCACCCTGGCCCAGCTGGATGTGCTGTACTGCGAGGATACGCGGGTCACGCACAAGCTGATCACCCATTTCGGCATCAGCAAGGTCAACCTGCGTTCCCTCCCGGATGACAGCAAGGCCAGCGCCTGGAAGAAGGCGATCCATGAAGTGGATGCGGGGCGTAAGGTGGGATTCATCACGGATGCGGGGATGCCCGGGATCAGCGATCCAGGGCGCAAGCTGGTGCGCCAGGCCTTCGAGCACGGCATCACCCCACAGGTGATCCCCGGCTGTTCCGCCCTCGGTACGCTGCTCGCCGCCTGCCCCTTCGTTGACAACACCTTTGCCTTCCACGGCTTCATCCCGAAGACGGGAGGCAAGCGCGCCGATGCGCTGAAGGCCGTGGCTGACAGCCGGATACCGGTGAACTGTGTGAACTGCTCGAGGAGGATCGCGAGATCCTGATCGGCCGCGAAATGACGAAGCTGCATGAGGAATTCGTGCTGTTCCGGCCGGCGGATGTGGAAACCGTGTTCAAGCGCATCAAGATCGCCGGGGAATTCAGCATCGCGGTCAGCGCGCTGGAGGTCAGCGACGAGGAAGTGGATGACGCCGTATTGCGCCAGCGTCTGGCGGAGCTGCAGGAAAGCGGCTTCTCCAGCAGGGATGCCGTCAAGGCCCTGAGTATCGCGCTGGATGTGAAACCCAACCGGCTGAAGAAGCTGGGGTTCGGCGGGTAAGGAGGCCAGGCTGTCAGCCTGGTAAGGATATAGGAACTAGGTTGTAGGGGGTAGCAGAGCAGATGGCAGACAGATACAAAAAAACGCCGACGTTAAAGACTGTCAGGAATGTGGTCTCAGTGATCGCTTTATTGATTGCCATGTTCATGCTTGCGGTCCATTTCGGCCTTATTGACATTGTGCAGATGTTTCCGGACTACTGGAATCAACGGAACAAGAGAGTCTTGCTCAGTGTCCTTGAAGATCCATCGCAAGCTTACGATTTTGAATTTCATGAGGGAAGTTCCGTTAATTGTAAAGTTCACATTTCAGATCCAGATGACTGGGCCGCAATCGCCAATTCTATCCATGCTGAGCTCAGGGCGCGCGGATATATAGAAGACCCGGAAATGAAGGACCTTTCCGATGCCAGTGACGGATGGGTAAACCGCCTGGAATCTCCAGATGGACAGTGGTTTGTCATGTTTGTGTACTTTTATCTATCTGATGACGGATATCCGCAACAGGAATTTTACGTGATTGGCATCTACAACACTGATGGACAGGATCCAGACTGGCCATCTTCATGAAGATGCAGACATCTTCGCCAAACTTGACAACTTCTCCATTGCCTGGCTCGTACCAGGCCTCCGATGGCACAGCTTACGCAGTGCCTCCGTTGTCGAAGCAAGCTTCGAGCTCCTAGCCCACAGTCTTGCGGAAGCGGAAGGTGGCGATGGCCAGCAGCAGCAGGCCCATTCCTGTCAGTACGGCGGTTTCGTCCCACAGGGCTTCCATGCCGGCCCCGCGCAGCATGATGCCGCGCAGGATCTCCTCGAAGTAGGTCACCGGCAGCAGGGCACTGATCCAGTAGATCGGCAGGGGCATGCTTTCCCGGGGAAAGATGAAGCCGGACAGCAGGATGGATGGCAACAGGATCATGAAGCTGATCAGCATCGCCTGCAGCTGTGTTTTGGCAACGGTTGAGATGATCAGGCCGAGGCCGAGCGAGGAGAACACGAAGATCAGGGCCAGGCCCTCCAGCAGGGGCAGGCTGCCGGCGATGTCCACATTGAAGACGAACTGGGCGAAGAACAGCACGACGTTCATCTGGATCATCCCGAGCAGCAGGTAGGGCAGGATCTTGCCGAGCATCAGCCCGCCGCGGCTGACGGGCGAGACGGCCAGCTGCTCCATCGTGCCCAGTTCCTTCTCGCGCACGATGGCGAAACTGGTGAGCAGCATGGTCACGAGGAACAGGATCACGCCCACGAGGCCCGGCACGAAGAAGGCCGCACTGCGCAGGTCGGGGTTGAAGAGGAAGCGTGTGCGGACATCCACGAGCTGGGCCTGGGACAGGCGGCGGGGACTGACGCGCTCGATGGACATGCGGATGCCGAGGGTCTGGGCGGTGGACATCGTCTGGCTGGCAATCGTGTTGTTGCTGCCGTCGATCAGCACGAGGATCTGCGCCGGACGGCCGCCGGCCAGCTCCCGGCCGTAACCTGCGGGAATCATGATGCCGACGCTGGCCCGGCCACTGACGATCTCCGCCTCCAGGGCAGTGTCACTGGTAACCTGGCCCATGAGGTCATACAGACCCGTGGCGCGGAAGCGGTTGAGGAATTCCCGGCTTTCATGGCTGTTGTCAAGGTCCAGGACCACCGTCCGCACATTGCGTACTTCGGTGTCAATCGCATAGCCGAAGATGATGAGCTGCACGATGGGGATCAGGAGCATGATCACGAGCGTCGCCGGATTGCGCGTGATCTGGATGAATTCCTTGTAGATGATGCCACTCATGCCGCGCATCATGATGTTCGCTGCTCCCGTTCCGCGAGCCTGGTCAGCCTGACGAAGACATCCTCCAGGGTCGGTGCGCCCTCGCGGAAGTCCAGCCCGCCGCAGAGTCTGCCAAGCTCTGCCGCATCCACAGAGTTGTCAGCCAGCAGGTGCAGGGTGTTGCCGAAGATCGTGGCATCCTCCACTCCCGGCATGGCACTGAGCCTTTCCATGGGTGCTTCACTGCCATCGAGGCCGGCTTCCAGCCAGCGGGCGGCAGATGGCGTGACACGCGGGTCTCCCTTCAGCTCATCCGGATTGCCCAGCAGCAGGAGCCTGCTCAGATAGATGTAGCCCAGGCGGTTGCAGCGCTCGGCCTCATCCATGTAGTGCGTTGTCACGAACAGGGTCACGCCGCGTCCGGCCAGCTCATAGAGGAAGTCCCAGAGCTCGCGGCGGGCCACGGGGTCGATGCCGGCGGTCGGTTCATCGAGGAACATCACGCGGGGTTCGTGCAGCAGGGCGCAGGCCAGGGCCAGGCGCTGCTTCCAGCCGCCACTGAGAGCCCCGGCACTGCGGCGCAGGTATGGAGCGAGATGCAGCTGTTCCACCACGGCGTCCATGCGGGGTTGGAGCTTCGGCCCCAGGCCGTAGATCCGGCCGTAGAAGCTCAGGTTCTCGTGGACGGTCAGGTCGGGATAGAGGGAGAACTTCTGGCTCATGTAGCCGATGCTGCGCTTGACGGCCTCGGCTTCGCGGGTGCTGTCCCGGCCGAGGATGCTGCCATGGCCTCCACTGGGGCGCAGCAGGCCGCAGAGCATGCGGATCACGGTGGACTTGCCACTGCCGTTGGGGCCGAGGAAACCGAAAATTTCCCCTTTGGCAACATCGAAACTGACATCCTGCACGGCGGTGAAATTGCCAAAGCGCATGGTCAGCGCTTCAGCCTGGATGGCGGGCTCCTCAGCCGTCCGAGCCATCACGGGCCTCCGGTGCGGGGATGCGGATGTCGCAGATCAGGCCCTGATGCAGTGTGCCGCCCGCCTCGGGTGCCAGCTTGACCCGGAACACCTGGGCCACGCGCTTCTGCGTGGTCTGCAGGTTGCGCGGGGTGAATTCAGCTTCCGGTGATATGAACTCGACGGTGCCCCGGGCAGTGCCGGGTACTCCGTCCACGACATACTCCAGCTGGCTGCCGATGCTGAGCCAGCCGATGCGGTTCTCCGGGATGAAGGTCTGGATGTATACACTCTCCGGCAGCAGCAGTTCACAGATGGTCTGGCCGGGTGACAACAGGTCACCGGCGTTGACAGGCACGCTGACAATCTCTCCGGCTGCACTGGCCAGCACATTGCTCTCCTCCAGATTGCGCAGAAGCGCACTGCGCCCGGCCTCCAGTCCATCCACGGCCGCCTGCGCCGCATCCAGTTCCTGCGGGCGCGCACCCTGTACCAGGCGTTCATACTCGCTTTGGGCTGCCGCGGCCTGCTGGCGGGCCTGCTCGATCTCCTCTTCCCGTGGACCGTTCTCCAGCAGTTCCAGCCGGTGCATGCTGGCTGCCATGCCGGCCTGCAGGGCTTCCACCTGGGCCCGGGCCGCCACCAGCCGGCGCTCCTCGACCACGCCACTGTCAAACAGGACTTCCAGGCGCGCCACTTCATCACGCGCATCCGCCAGCTGGGTCAGGGCGATGTCCACGGCGCTGCGGGCTGCGGCGATATCCTCCGCGCGGCTGCCCTGTTCCAGGTTGGCAACAACGCTTAGGGCGGCCTGTGCCCTGTGCCGGGCCGCCGCCAGTTCCTCCGCCGTGGCCCCGGCCTGCAGCAGTTCCAGCCTGGCGCGGGCTTCAGTGATGCCCTGTTCAGCCTGCTGGATACGCAGAGGCAGATCCACTGGATCCGTCACCGCCAGGAGCTCCCCGGCGCTGACCTGCTGTCCCTCCAGGGCATTGAGTTCAATGAGCCTGCCGCCTGGCAGACTGGCAATTCTCACATAACGGGCTTCAATGCTGCCGCTGACCACAAGCAGTTCCTCGCCCTCGTGCTGGCTGCGCTGCCAGTTACGGACCGACAGGACTATCAGGGCCAGCAGGGCCAGCACAACCAGCACCGGCACAATCACCCGGCCACTTCTGTGCAAAGACAGATGCATGCCAGTATTCTAGCCCGCACCGGTAGTACTATGTGCTGATGCGCCTGCTGCTGCTTTGCTGCCTGATGATGCTGGGGCTGACCGCC
>JAHEFU010000112.1 GCA_024645305.1 Planctomycetales bacterium | reverse complement strand
GTTTCATTGCCGAGAAAAGTCAGGCCGGACAGGAAGGCTCCGATGATGAAGTAGGGCGCCAGCACGCGGTACAGGCTGACTCCGCAGGAGCGCAGGGCCGAGACCTGCAGCTCGCTGTTGAGCTTGCCCATGCTGATCAGCGTCCCCAGCAGCACGCCCATCGGAATGGAGAGGATGATGAACTGCGGAGCGGCGTAGAGCAGCATCTTCAAAAGCACGGTGGCGGGCACGTTGAACTTGATGATGAACTTCAGGGATTCCTGCAGCACCACCGTGACGATGGTCAGCATGCTGAACATGCCCACGCCGAACAGCAGCGGGGCATACAGCTCCAGCAGGATCAGTTTATCCACTTTGCGCAGGGAAGACAGCACCGCAGCAATTATAGACTGCATGCACATCCGGCAGCGGTTTGACCGGCGGGAACAAAGGGAACAATATAAGTGTCTTAACAGACGCTACCGGTTGATGTTACCTTGGGGGTAAAAGTATGAGACGGCTGAATGCAGACTGGTGTCAGGCGTTGATTACCCGGCGGTCATGCTGGCGCGGCGCAAGCCCGTCATCCGACCCACGACCCATCCACCCACCCACCAACCAGTAAGGCAATCGCCTTATGGATCTAGTGCGTGGCCGCCGCCCCCGTCACCGGTAATCAGGTGGAAGCTGTGATCACTGTCAGGCTTGTACCGAACCTCCACATTGCCAGACCATCTGTCTGAAGACCTACATGCCCTCGCCGGCGGCGCTGCCCTCCGGCATGCCCGGTTGCCAGCGCACGTCAATATGCCGTGCGGCATAGGTTTCGTCGAGGCCCTTGATCCGCAGGTTGGGCAGCTCGCGCAGGGCCTCGGCATTCACGCGGGCCTGGCGGTGCAGCTCAAGCATGGTGTCAATGAAGCTGTCCAGCAGTTCCTTGCTTTCCGTCTCCGTCGGCTCCATCATCAGCGCTTCCTCGATGATCAGCGGGAAGTAGGTCGTCGGCGCGTGGAAGCCGGCGTTGAGCAGGCCCTTGGCAATGTCCTTGGCCGTCACGCCGCATTCCTTCTTCAGGCGGCCGCAGCTGGCAACGAACTCATGCATGCAGTAGCGGTCCGTGCCGTCCGCCCACTTGTCATAGCGCACGGGGTAGCTGTCCTTGAGCCGGGCCTGCATGTAGTTGGCATTCACGATGGCGTTCTCGCTGATCCGCCTGAGGCCCTCGGGACCGTGCAGCAGGATGTAGATCCAGGCCCGCACGAGGATCCCGAACTGCCCGTGGAACAGCTTCATGCGGCCGATGCTGTGCTCGGGCCGGTAGAACTCATAGCCATTCTCCGTGCTGCGCACATGCGGATGCGGCAGGAAGGGCGCGAGGTGCTCCTTCACGCCGATCGGGCCACTGCCCGGGCCGCCGCCGCCGTGGGGCGTTGACAATGTCTTGTGCGTGTTGATGTGGATCAGGTCGAATCCCATGTCGCCGGGCCGGGCAATGCCCAGCAGGGCGTTCAGGTTGGCACCGTCATAGTAGAGCAGCGCGCCTATTTCATGAATGCGCTCGCTGACGGCGAGGATTTCCTTCTCAAAGGTGCCGAGCGTCGAGGGGTTTGTCAGCATGATCCCGGCGATGGTCTCGGCGCCGTATTTCTCGATCACCGCATTGAGCAGCTCGAGGTTCATGATGCCGTCGTCATCGGCGCACTTGACCTCCGCCACCGTGAAGCCGGACAGCACGGCACTGGCCGGATTGGTGCCATGCGCACTGTCCGGTACGATCATCACCCGGCGCTGCTGTTCCCCGCGGGAGGCGAAGTACTGCTTGAAGATCAGCATCCCGGCGAACTCGCCCTGGGCCCCGGCGGCCGGCGTCAGGCTGATCCTGTCCATCCCGGTGATGTCCGCCAGCCAGTCCTGCAGGTTGGCGAACATCGCGAGGAAGCCCGGCAGGGTCTCGATCGGCTGCTGCGGATGCGTGTTGGCAAAACCCGGATGCTTCACGTAGCGCTCGCAGGCCTTGGGGTTGTACTTCATCGTGCAGGAACCCAGCGGGTAGAAGCCGGTGTCAATCCCGAAGCTGTCCTGGGACAGGCGCACATAGTGCCGGACCAGTTCCAGTTCGCTGACCTGAGGGAGGGGCAGGCGCTCCGTGCGCAGCAGCTTCTGCGGCAGGCTGCGCGGATAATCCTCCAGCCGGCCACTGCGCATCCCGCCCACGACCTGTGTGCCGTGGCGGTTTTCCACGTTGTATTCGAAGATCAGCCTGGACTGGTTAGCTGCCACTGACGACCTCCCATACGAGGCGGGCCAGCGCATCGCTGTCCGCCTCATCCTGCATTTCCGTGAACGCGAAGGTCAGGCAGTCCTCCACCATCCCGGCATTGCTGTCACTGTTGAGGGTGCCGTCGCTTTCCACCAGGGGGTGGATCCCGACCAGCATGCCCTGCTCCAGTCCGCGCTGGCGGATCTGCCGGGCCTGGCTGCTGGGGAAGCGCAGCGTGAATTCATTGAAGAAGTGCCGTCCGGGGAAGGCGTCCTGCACCCCCGTGATGTTGACAAGCTTCTCATGGGCGCTCATGGCGTTGGCATGGCACAGCGCCGCCAGCTGGCGGAAGCCGTTGCGTCCCACGCTGCCGAGGTAGATACAGGCGCGCAGGGCCAGCAGGGCCTGGTTGGAGCAGATGTTGCTCATCGCCTTGTTGCGGCGGATATGCTGCTCGCGGGCCTGCAGGGTCATCACGAAACCCATGCCCGGCGAGCCATCACGCTCACAAACCGTCCGCCCGATCAGACGGCCCGGCAATACGCGGACAAACTGTTCGCGGCAGGCCAGGAAGCCGCAGTAGGGGCCACCGTAGTTGACATAGTTGCCGAAGCACTGGGCTTCGCCGCAGACAATGTCCGCCCCCAGTTCGCCGGGAGTCTTCAGCAGGCCGGCGGCGAAGGGATAGAAGCTGAAGATGCACAGCGCCCCGCTTTCGCGGACGATGGCCGTCAGTTCCTCCATGTCCTCGTCTAGGTAACCCAGACAGTCGGGATACTGGAAGACCACGCAGGCCACGTCGTCACTGAGTGCATCGCGCAGGGTCTGCGGGCTGAGCCGGCCCTGCTCACTGGCTGTGAGCACCTCCGTGCGCATTTCCATGCCGATGCAGTAGGTGTCCACCACATTGCGGAACTCCGCATTGACGAAGGGCGCAAACAGCACCCGGCTGCGCTTGCCCTTGTGGACGTAGTTCGTCATCAGCACGGCATCCGCCAGGGTGGTGGCTCCGTCGTAGCCACTGGCGTTGGAGATGTCCATCCCCGTCAGCATGCAGATGTAGCTCTGGTATTCGTAAATGCTCTGCAGGTAGCCCTGGCTGACTTCGGGCTGGTAGGGCGTGTAGGCCGTGTAGAACTCGCCGCGGGAACTGAGCTCATCCACCACGCTTGGGACATGGTGCATATAGGCTCCGCCGCCGGCGAACACCCGGTTGGGGGGAATGTGCAGGTTCTGCGCGTTGAGCTTCTCCACAGCGCGAGCCAGCTCGACCTCGCCGTGGGCTTCCGGCACACGCAGCTGGCGCTGCATGAGCAGTTCGGGGGGAATCGCCACCAGCAGGTCCTCAAAGCGCTCCACGCCGATCTGCCGGAGCATTTCGGCGCGCTGAGCCGCAGTGTTGGGAACGAATGTCATCGATTGTTGCCTTCCTCTGTTAGCGGGCTGGGAACTACTTTTCCATCGCGTCGTAGGCCGCCTGATCCATCAGGCCGTCCAGCTGGGAGGCATCCAGGGCCTCGACCTTCGCCAACCAGCCACCGCCCTGGGAGTCAGAGTTGATCATCTCAGGGGCGTCCTCGAGCGCTGAATTGATTTCATTGATGCGCAGGGAAACCGGTGCCATCACGCCAGCCACTGCCTTGACGGATTCCACGGTGGCGACTTCATCGCCGGCGCTGAATTCCGCGCCCGACTCGGGCAGCTCCACGAATGTGATGTCGCCCAGGGCTTCCTGGGCGTGCTCGGTGATGCCCAGATACCACTCCGAGCCCTCCTCGCGGAGGTATTCATGCGTCTTTGTGTACAGGATCCTCGACACAGCGCGCTCCCTGTCTTGAAGTTGCTTAAGTCTACTATCCGAAACGGGTGATTGTTCCCAAATATATATGGAAATATTGTGGCCACCACAGGCCAGGCAGTGGACAGATCAGTCGGTCCCGGGGCCGGAACAACCGCCGGCCGGCAGCTCAAACAGCCAGGGAAATATCAGTGCAGTGGCTTACGCGGTCACACGAATCACTCAGGCAACTGCCCGGCGATGCAGGATTCAAACGCTGCCGTCCAGCCGCTCGTTGTCATCCTGCTTCCCGTCCAGTTCCTCGCGGTTCTCGAACTCACCGTAGACCTCCAGCACATGGTAGTGCTCCTTGAAGCCAAGCTGGGCGCAGATCCGTTCCAGCATGCGGTGCAGTTCCTCGTCACCCGTGAATTCCAGCACGCGGCCGGAACGGATGTCCACCATGTGGTGGTGGTGGCCCTCGACATCGGCCAGCTCATAACGGAAACTGTTCTCGTGGACACGTGTGCGGGTCAATACTTCAGAAGCCACCAGCAGGTCCAGGGTGCGGTAAACGGTGGCCCGGCTGGCAACGCCCGGAGCTTTCTCATTGAGCTCGCGCAGCAGATCCTCGGCCTGGAAGTGCCAGCCCTTCTTGGCCATCAGGTGCTCAATCAGGGCCCGGCGGGGCCGCGTCAGTTTGAGATTGTGCTCCAGGAACACGCGGTAGAAGCGTTCCCGGACCAGATCCGAGCCTTTCTGCTTACTCATGGGACAAATCCTTCAGCGCAGTCACATAAGGGTTACTAATGGCCGATTATACATCAACAGCGTATTGAGACAACTATCTCAGGAACATTTTCTCCAGATCACTGCTGCCAATCTCAATGATCGTGGGCCTGCCATGGGGGCAGCTGAGACTGCTCCAGCCCGACAGCAGCAGCTCCAGGAGGGACAGTTGTTCCGCCTGGCTGAGGCGCATGCGGGCCTTGATGGCTGCCCGGCAGGAGATGCTGGCGGCCAGTTCCTTGAGACGGTCCTCCAGCAGTTCGCTGACCCCGCGGCTGACCAGCTCCTCCAGGGCGTCTGACAGCAGGCGGGGGTTGATGCGCTGGCGCAGGAACTGCGGGATCTCCGTGATGATCAGGCTACCGCCCGCCCCGAGTTCCGCGCGGAAGCCACAGCGCTGCATCGCTTCCAGGGCCGGTTCGAGGTCTTCGCGCTGGGCACTGTCCACGGAGACGACCATCGGGAAGAGCAGGCTCTGGCGGCTGATGGCCTGGGCCCGCAGGGGATCCACGGCTTCATAGATCTTTTCGAACAGGATGCGCTCATGGGCGGCGTGCTGGTCCACCACGTAAAGTTTCTCGCCACTATTGAGCACCAGGTAGCTGTTGGCCACCTGGCCCACGAGCTGCAGGACCGGCGCTTCATCGAAGCCGGCAGCCGCGTCCGGCAGCTGAATATTCCGCTCAAGCTGGCCCGGCCTGACCATGGGCGTGGTTGCTGCTAAATCAGCAGGGGACTGCAGCCTGCCGGGGCCAGGCGTGGACGCCGGGAATGACGGGTCCGGCTCCAGCTGGCGGGCGGCCTCGGACAGGGTCAGGTTCATCCGCCTGCGCGGCTCCGCCTGCGGCTGCCCCGGCAGGCCGGCATCGAGGGGCTGCACCACGGAACTCAGGCCGCTGCGCAGGCTTCCCTGGCGCTCCCCGGCAGCCCGGTTCAGGCCCCGTCGCACGGCTGTACTGAGCAGGCTGTACACCGCCTGGGGCTGGCTGAAGCTGACCTCCAGCTTCATGGGATGCACATTCACATCAATTTCCTCGGGGGGCAGCTCAATGAAGAAGGCCCCCGCCGGGTATTTGCCAGCGGATAGGAACTCGCGCATGGCATCGTCCACCGCTTTATAAAGCAAACGGTTGGTTACAGGCCGGCGGTTGATGAAGAACCACTGCCGGCTGCGGTTGCTGCGGTGATAGGTCGGGTCGGAAACCAGGCCATGCACGGCGCTGGGCGGGAATTCGTAGTCCAGCGCATGCAGCTCATGGCGGAAGTCCGTCTCAATCAGGTCGCGCAGCACGGTTTGGCGGTCACCCGATCCATCGGTGGACAGCAGGCTGCGCCCGGCACTCTTCAGTTCCCAGCGCACCTCCGGCCAGGCGATGGCATAGGCCAGCAGCATGCGCGCCACCTGGCTGGTTTCGCTCTGGCGCGAACGCAGGAATTTCAGGCGGGCCGGGATATTGTGGAACAGCTCGCGGACCTCGACTTCCGTGCCGGATTGGATATTGACCGGCTCCGTGCTGCTCAGGCCGCCGGAGTCATGCAAAAGCGCCCTGCCGATCTGCTCCGTGGCATGCCGGCTGGCAATGCTCAGGCGGGACACTGCGGCGATGCTGGCCAGGGCTTCACCACGGAAGCCCAGGGAGCTGAGTCCGAAGATGTCATCCAGGCTGCGGATCTTGCTTGTATGGTGCGGGAGCACCGCGAGGGGCAGCTCGGCGGCGGGGATGCCACTGCCATTGTCCGTCACACGGATCAGCTGCTTGCCGCCATCCTCCAGTTCCACCGTGACCTGCGTGGCTCCGGCATCCAGGGCGTTTTCCACCAGCTCCTTGACCACATTCACCGGGCGCTCGACGACCTCGCCGGCGCTGATGCGGCGTGCTTCCTCGGCCGATAGGGCCATGATCGGCTGGCGGATGGCTGCCTCTTCCACAGGGATAGTGTAGCCCAGATGAGCAGGCTGCTGCACAGGCTGCACGACAGATGCCATGTGGCGGGGTTGCCAGACTGCTGCTCTGATACAATCAGTCAATCAATCGGTTGGTGAAATCACGTGGATACACAACGCAAAGTGACACAGAAGGGGCAGCGCGCCCGTAGTGCGCTCATCGAGGCGGCCCTGGCCTGCTTCAGCCGCAACGGCTACGGCTCGGCCAGCGTGGCGGATATCGTGCAGGCGGCGGGGCTGACGAAGAACCACCTGTTCTACCACTTCGGCAGCAAGGAGGCCCTGGCAGGCGCAGCCCTGGACGAGGCGCTGTCAATCTGGCGCGCTGAGCTGGCCATGCCGGCGGAGGTTTTCCCGGATGCCCCGCGCCGCCTGGGCTTCTGCCTGCAGAAACTCAGCACGGGGGCCCAGCTGCCGCAGCTTCGGCTGCTGGCCGCGATGCTGCTGGACCGGGCCAGCCTGCCGGAGGAACTGGCGGGGCAGCTTGATGCCTATGAGACTGAACTGACGGAATTCTGGCGTCGCCTGCTGAAGGGTCTCAAGGGTGAAAGCCGGCTGGCAACGCAGGAAAAAGCCAAGAGCCTCAGTGCATCCATCAGCTGCCTGCTCTGCGGAGCGGCCCTGGCGGATGATGGCAAGAACGGCATGTTCTGCGCCCAGGTGGAATTTATCGGCCGGCTGCTGGAGGCCTGACGCCAGTCAGGCAATGGAGGCCCGGATGCGGAGGCCCGGACCTGAGCCGGGCATACAAGGCCTGGTTGGTTCAACGCGAACGCTGGACAGCGATTTGTTTCGGAGGTGTGACACTTGCTGTCACACAATCTTCTGCCTGGTCAGATCACATTCCCGTATATTGTGCGGCAACAAGTGCCGCACCTCCGGGCAATAACTGGGATCAGCGGCGCTGCCCTGCTGCGCCAGCACGCGATCCGTCTCTTAGTGCGCAATGCTCATCGCGTGGCAGGGGATTGCCAGGTTCGAATGCAACGCGAATATCGTTGCATTCCCTCCATGGCGCGGCAGGGCCGCGCTACTACTTCAGCAGGCGGCTGATCTGGGTGACGGTCTGCTCCACATAGGGGTCCTCCACGATCTCATTGGAGATCTTGTTGGCACCGTGGCTGATCGTGGAGTGGTCGCGGCCGCCGAGTTCGTTGCCAATCTGGCTGAGCGTGAGGTTGGTGTATTCGCGGGCGAGGTACATGACAACCATCCGGGCCAGGGCCACGCGCTTGGAGCGGTTGGGGCTGAGCAGCAGCTGCTCACTGACATTGAAATACTCGCTGACAACGCCGATGATCTGCTTGATTGACAGTTCCTGGCGGAAGCCGCCGGTGTCAATGAAGTCCGCCAGCACCCGCGCGGCGATCTCGACGGTCGGCGGGTTGTTGGAGATATCGCAGAACGCCAGCAGGCGGATCAGCGATCCCTCGAGCTCGCGCACATTGCTGGAGACCTTCTCGGCGATGAATGTGCAGACATCCTCAGGCAGCTGCACCTGCTCGGCCTCGGCCTTCTTCTGCAGGATGGCAATGCGCGTCTCCAGGCTGGGCTCCTCCACATCGGCCACGAGGCCCATGCTGAAACGGCTGACCAGGCGGTCCTCCATGCCCTTCAGCGTCCGCGGCGGGCGGTCGCTGGAAATCACGATCTGCTTGCCGTCCTCCACCAGGTGGATGAAGGTGTGGAAGAACTCGATCTGCGTCTCCGTCTTGCCGGAGAGGAACTGGATATCGTCGATGAGCAGGGCGTCCGCATCACGGTAGCGGTTACGGAAGTCGCTCATGCGCCCGGTGCGCACATGCTCAATGAAGTCGTTTGTGAATTTCTCGCTCGTTACGTAGATCACGTGCGCATTGTTGTTGCGCAGCCAGATCTCATTGCCGATGGCCTGCATCAGGTGCGTCTTGCCCAGGCCCACGCCGCCGTAGATGAACAGCGGGTTGTAGCTCAGGCCCGGGTTCTGTGCGACCTGCAGGCAGCTGGAGTAGCAGAATGTGTTGTTGCTGCCCACAACGAAGTTCTCGAAGTTGAAGCGCGGGTTGAGCAGCGGGCGGCGCACCCGGCCTGTTTCGCCGGTGGAACGGCGCTGCTGGGGTACGCTGGAATTACGCTCCGAACCGAATTCATTCTCGGCATGCAGGAGCATTGGGTTGTCGGAGGCAGGATATCCCGTGGGATTGCTCACCGCGGCGGGGGTGGCCACACTGACGCTGACTATGGTGGGGCGGCCGAGGATCAGGCTGGCCAGTTCATTGAG
>JAHEFU010000004.1:20464-32373 GCA_024645305.1 Planctomycetales bacterium | reverse complement strand
GTATTCTCCCAGGAATATAGTGTAATTCTGTCAACGTGGACAAGCACCCTGACAACTGGCTGGTACCTGTCCCGGGCCAGGCGGCAGCTGCCATTCATCACAATCATCGTCCGGGCAGCAATCACATTCCGCTTTCGTGAAATTGTTCCAGTATGAAACGCTGGCACATGGTTTTTCGCAGTAAACATCAGGAAACTGAACGCACATGCATTCGTAGTAGGTGTATTTTATTGTACCGGTACACCAGCAGCAATATTCAGTTTGTTCCTCGTTTAGCAAATGACAAAGTGCATTGTATTGATAGTAAGGTGTTCCGGATTCACACTCCACATGATTGCACCAGTACGCCTTTGCAGGACCAGCGACACCAGCGACATTTAAAAACATGACCATGCCAATCAGCAGGCGAAACAGTTTGCATTGCATCATCAATATCTCCTGAATCTCAAATCCTGTACTACAGGATCATACCCCCCCCCGATTTGTCAATACAGAAGCAGAAATCTTTGCAACTTTTCTCATAATTCAAATCAACTGAGAAACATGAACCCGATATTCTCCTTTACGGCGGGGTATCAAGCCCCACCAAGCACACAGGGGAGATTTCCATGGAATACAGACGACTCGGCTCAGCCGGGATCCAGCTATCAGCACTGAGCTTCGGCTCCTGGGTGACCTTCGGCCAGCAGTACGGCGTGGATGAGGCACTGGCCTGCATGGAGGCCGCTTACGAAGCCGGCGTGAACTTCTTTGACAATGCCGAGGCCTATGCCGGCGGCAAAAGCGAAGTGCTGATGGGCCAGGCCATCAAAAAGGCCGGCTGGAAGCGCAGCGATCTCGTGGTCAGTACGAAGATCTTCTTTGGCGGGCAGGGTCCCAACGACAAGGGCCTGTCGCGCAAGCATATCGTCGACGGCACCCGCGCCGCGCTGGATCGTCTGCAGATGGATTACGTCGACCTGATCTTCTGCCACCGCCCGGACCCCAACACGCCGATGCTGGAAACCGTGCGCGCCATGAGCTGGGTCGTGGACCAGGGCTGGGCCCACTACTGGGGCACGAGTGAGTGGAGCGCGGAGCAGATCCGCCACGCGCATGGCATCGCCGAGCGTGAGCATCTCAACCGCCCGCAGATGGAGCAGCCGCAGTACCACATGTTCCACCGCGAGCGCGTGGAAAAGGAGTACGCCCCGCTGTACCGCGACATCGGGCTCGGGACCACGATCTGGTCGCCACTGGCCAGTGGCGTGCTGACCGGCAAGTACAACGAGGGCATCCCCGAGGGCAGCCGTGCCACCCTGCCGAACTACAAGTTCATCCGCGAGGCCATCGAGAGCGAAAAGGGCCAGGCGCAGATTGCCAAGGTGAAGCTGCTGACACCGATTGCCACGGAACTCGGCTGCAGCATGGCCCAGCTGGCGCTGGCCTGGTGCCTGAAGTTCGACGGCGTGAGCACGGTGATGACCGGCGCCTCGAAGGCCGAGCAGGTGACGGAGAACATGGCTGCGATGGGCGTCTACGAGAAGCTTGACGAGGGCGTAATGGAACGCATCGAGGCGATCATCGCCTAGCGCAGGCGTGAAAGCATCGCCTGCAGGCCAGTGTTGTAGTCCGGGATTGCGAATTCACTGCGCAGCAGGCTGTCCAGCGCCTGCAGGTCGGCGGAAACGAAGCATTCCTGCACAAGCAGTTTCTGGTCGGCCGCCGAAGGTGGCGCATCGTACCAGTTGACAAGCTCGGAAATGAACTGCGGGTTGCCATCGCGGATGCAGGAACTGATAGCTGAAGTGAGGTCGGCATCCGTGGCATGCATCGCAAACATGCTGAACAGCCCGGAGTCCATACCCTCCATGGCGGCCAGAGATGACAGGACACCGCCGAACTGGCTGGACATGATGAACCTGCCCTGTGGCACCCCCGGCGGCAGCCCCGTCTGCCCGGCTGGCAGTGGGGGCGGCATCTGCCCGGGATCCAGGCCGTTGTCAAGCAACAGGCGCAGGGCATCCGCATTGAGTGAGCGGCAGAGGTCCCACAGGGGCGGTTCCGGCCCGCGCCCGGTCATACTGCTTGCCAGGAAGTCCAGTCGTGCTCCCTCGGCCAGCAGGCGCTCATAGATCCTGCGGTTCTTGTCATAGTCAAGCACCTCCGGGATGCCCGCCAGGTGCATGAGCGGTGGATCCCCTGTAAGCATTCCCGTGGCCGGATCCAGCTCCAGGCCGACATTGGGGTCCGCGCCATGTTCAAACAGGAGCTCCAGCATCTCCTCATCACGGTAGGAAACCGCCATACACATAAGCGGCGTACCGCGGCGCATCATTTCATCCTCGGGCACAATCGGCACCCCGGCATTCAGCAGCATCCTCAGGCGCTGTGGTTTCCTGTCCGCGATTGCCGTGAACATTGCATAGGCAAAGTAGCTCATGTCAACATTTTGCATGTAGGTCCTGTCGCCAAGCAGAATCCGCAGCAGCTCGTCATTCTCCGCAAATTGCTTCGTGTAGAACAGGGAGCCAAAGGTCTCTGCATCCTGTGAATAATTCTCCCGCGCCAGCGCGTCACGCAGCAGCTCCTCATCACCATTGATGATGAGGCTGCACAGCTCGGGCACGAAACCGGCCTCGTACAGTTCCCGGAAGCGCCCATGATCAGCACCCGCAGCCAGGTGCAGCCCGCGTCTTTTCTCCAGGTCGCGGTTGACAACAACAGCGTTTTCCGCAGCATCCCTGAACTGGTCCAGTGTGCCGAGCACCGCGAGTGTCGCCAGGTCTGGCTCCCGCTCGCCCAGCATCTGTATTGCCAGTTCCGGATCCCCGTTGATCAGGGCATAGTGCACCGCATTGAAGCCGTTGCCATCCCCCAGCAGCGGGTCCACTCCGGCCGCGACGTATTCCCCGGCCAGCGGCACCATGTAGTCTGCCTCTTCCTGGTAGTGCAGCATTCCCACAAGCAGGGTCTGTCCCTGTCTGTCATAGGCATTGACATCGATGCCGTGCTCTGTCAGCAGGCTTATGAGCGAGGCCGGTGGCGGCTGCCTGAGGAATCCGACCTGTTCCGCCAGCGACCAGTCATCCGCCAGCCCATCCAGTGAAATCCCATTGCTGTCCAGCACGGTAAACAGGCCGGTCACATCTCCCCAGCTGTCATCTGCCTTCGTTGTCAGGTGCATCTCCCGGTCCTTCAGCAGCTTGCCAAACACCTCCCCCCGCCCGGTATAGCGCAGTTCCTCCAGGTCCAGTCCGTCGTAAATCAGCAGCTCCAGCTTGTGGCTGTCATCCATGCAGGCCTTGAGCATCTCATATGTCTGGCTGTTGCCTGTGTAGCGTGCGTCAGCCTCCGCTTCAGTGCCGGCCGGCGCCTGCTGCATCCGCAGCTCCCGGTTGCGCTCAATCTGGTCCGCTAGCTGCGCACTGCTCATCAGCGGAAGCGCATTGGCAAGCACTGCGCACCAGTCCTGGGAAACATCGGAAATCACGCTATGCTCCAGCAGGAAGGCCAGCAGTTCCCTGTCAGGCCCGGCCCCAAAACCGATACTGCGGAATACGTAGCCAGCCGACAGCGGAATCCGCGCTCCATGCTTACCAAGCAATTCAATCATCCGAGTGTCAGCATGGCCCACGGCGGTGGCCAGCAGCTCATTGAGCTCGGCCTGGTCCAGGCTGCCGGCTGCAGCCGGTTCGTCGAGCAGATACGCACCCAGCTCCACCAGCCCGAATTTGACAGCCAGCTGCAGCAGGCCATAACCCGGCAGGATCTCACTGGCCGGGTCCACGCGGCCCTGCTCAAGCAGACTGATCGCGGCCTGCTGGTCATCCTGCGCCGTCAGCAGCAGATCCGCCCAGCCGCGATCCACTGCGCCGGCGGGAGGAGAGAGGGCGAACAGATGGGCCTCACTGTCAAGGAATGGCTTGAGTTGCGGGGTCGGCTGCACCGGATCGAACCTGCTGTAAAGCTCATCGCGGCTGACTGTGCTCCTGCCTGCCCCCGCGTTAATGCCGGTCGGCCCGCCTGCGCTGGCGTCCTGCTGCCGGCAGGCAACGGCCAGCACACTCACAAGTATCAAACATAATCCGTAGCTGAACTGATGCATTCCTTCCCCCGAAGATATAGACCCAAGTTCCTGTTACAGAGGACGCAGGACTTTCCCCTCGTGTTCCATCCAACAATCCTAGCAAGCTCCCACAGGAATTCAGAAATTCCTGTTTAGCCCCGCACACTGCCGGGTATTACTTCTGGTTTGGCCCAGCAGGGTCACGCCAGAGGAAGACCTGGAAATGGCGAAGAACAAGCAGAGTAAACAGAACAACGGGGTGATCATCCTGGCGACGGCACTACTGGGCCTGGGCCTGATCGTGCTGGGCGTACTGGCCAACACCACCGAGGCCAGTGCCTCCGAGGCGGACTGCCTGCTGCTGGTGCTGGACAGTGCCGACGGCAGCATCGAAACCGGCGGGATCACGATCCAGTTCGTGGACCGCGCGGGTGAGACCCATACCTATGAAAGCAATGAGAACGGACTCGTGCTCGTACCCTGCGGCCTGCTGGGCGACAGCCTGATGTTCGAGGACACCTGGGGGCACGGCTTCTGCGTCGTGCTCAATGAGGAGGCCGCCCTCAGCGGTCCGCGCAGCAGTATGCTGGTGGACCATCCTGAGTACGGCATTGTCACTTCGCCGCTGGCCAGCGATACCAGCCACGGCACGATCCTGCGCCTGGGCCTCGGCCTGGGCAGTGAGGATCCCATAAGCAGCTGATTCTCCATTCCCAACACCCGGGCCGGCCCCACCGGCCCATGATTCCCGCCCAGTGGCCGCCCCTTCCCAGGGCGGCCACCTTATTTTCTTGCCCGCTCATGCAGGCATTCGCGGGTCTGGCGCTGGCAGGAAAGCAGAGCTTCCCCGGGTCGCGCTGAAGGAATACTGTTGCCAGAATCGATACACCGCGCAATCAGCGAAATGCCGGTAGTCAGGTGTTCACGCCTGTTCAGCCGTAAACGGCCTGCTACCCTGGATTGCAGACCAGCGAACGATGAGTGAGCTGGCAGAGGAATCCGGCCCGGCGCTGCGGCGGGCACAGACCCCGCCGGGTCGCGCGCAAGGTTATGTATTCTGCCGGCTAGCTTATCGCTCGTTGGTTTACATTGCGCTTGCTGAACCGCAAAGTGAGAGGCCTCGCGGCTCTCGGCAGCTTTCAAGCTGGCTCTACTGACTTCTGTTTCGGCTGCTGGAAGCATCCGCTCCAGCGAGCTGAATGTTCGCGTTCCTGACTTCTGACCACTGACCACTGACCACTGCACACTGGCAACAGGACTCAGAAGATAGTGAAGGAGGTATAGGCCCAGTCAGTCAGGCCGTTGTCATCGACGACGGTTACGATGACAAGCTGTGAACCTGAACTGGCGAATTCATGCAATACCGTCGGCTCAGTCGTCACCTCGTCAACCACCATATCACCATCGAAGTCCCAGCGATACTCCACAATGCTGCTGTCCGGGTCCGTAGATGCCGAGGCGTCCAGCTCAAGTTCGAGCGGGACATCAAAGAAGGGTCCACCCGGATATTCGATCGCCGCTGTCGGTGCGCCATCCGTGCGGATCACGAACTCCCAGAAACTCATTTCATCGTCATCATCCCAAACGTAGAGGTAGCCGTGGAATGCTCCACTGGTTGCATATGTATAGCTGGCAATCGGACCCGCAGGTGGATCGGAAGTGTCAAACAATTCCAGGTCTCCATCGCCGTCGAAGTCCCAGCCCCACTTCTCAAGTGTGCCGTCGTCAGTTGTCCCGCTGGCATCGAAATTGACCAGCAGCGGCGAGCTTCCCTCTGTGACGTCAATCACGAGATCAATCACCGGCCGGTGGTTGAGCGGACTGTAGACAACCATAGTGGTCTCGGCAATCGTGCTATCACCCTGGTCGTCAGTCACCTGCACCCGCGGGGCGAAGAAGCCCTTGCCTACATCATGCGTGATCTGCGCAAACGGCACACTACCGGTATCCAGCTCGAAGCCGTTGTCAGTATCTCCGTCAATGTCCCATTCGTACTTCGTGATGCTGCGTCCCTCCGTGGCGCGACTGAACTCCGCGCTGTAGTTGACGGTGATCGGAGCATACCCGAAAATCTCATCGGGAATTATACTGGCAACGGGCGGCTCATCCGCTCCGGCCAGTGCCGTCACGATCACCTGCGTTGTATCCTGCTTGTTCCATTCATCGGCAACCATCAGTTCCACGACATACACCCCCGGGTCAGTATATGTGTACTCTCCACTGATATCTGTGCTGCTGCCGAAGGTCGGGCCATACTTGTCAAAATCCCAGGTGTACCAGCGGATATCTCCGTTGGGCGAGCTGCTCCCGGACCCGTCAAAACTGATTGTCAGCGGGGCCATGCCTTCCAGCGGAGTGATGCCCGTATCCGCCGTGGGATCCACAAGCGGGCTGTCCGTAAAGTAAACGCCGAACGGTCCGCCCTGGCCACGGGTTCCGCCGAGGATGCCCTGGCGGTAATTGAGCACGCCGAAGAAGTATTGCAGGTGCAGCACGCCGTCCACATCAGGTGCATCCGGGCTGATGCGCAGCATGGCATCAGAATTGCTGATGCTGGCATGGGGCCAGGGAGTTCCGTTCTCCGTCACATAGCGGTAGCGCATGTCAGGATGTGTGGAGATGTCCCCAAGAACAGGGTCAAGCACAGTGATCTTGTATTCCGCTCCGGGTCCGGCAACTATAGGATCAAGTACATTGCCAGACTCCTGTGCACCCTCCACGGTCAGAGTCGGTGGCTCAAGGATGTCCGGTGAGCCTTCGAAATACAAGGGTGATGCCAGCACATAACTGGGCATGCCCTCAGTGGTGCCATCCGTCGGCCGCACCCAGTAATAATTGTAGTTCTCGTCGCCAAGCATCTGGGAAATGAATTCACCCCAGTAAAACAGCCTGCCTTCCTTAGGCAAGGGCCCTGCATGGTGGTCCGCATCCGGAAGCTGGTAGTCGCTGAATTCCTTGGTGGCATATGGATCAATCGTCGAGGGCCCACCGTCCGCGGGATAGGCGGCGAAGTCGTTGGAAGCGTATAGGTTGTATGAACTAACGCTTGCGCCGAAATTGGCACCGATCGGCGTAATGTCGGCCAGGTTGATTTCCCCGTTGGCATCACCATCCACCAGTCCAAGGATCGTCGCCGGACCGAATGGCCCTACCTGCTTGAGGTTGATTCCCAGTGGCGTCAGGTCGGAGATGTTGACCTCGCCGTTCTGGTCATAGTCGCCCTGGTTGTAGTAATGCCAGAATAGCCCGAAAGTCGTGTTGTGCGCATGGCTGATATCACTGCGGCTTCCGGGCCCCGTCGGTGCCTTGCTGGCAGTCCGCGCCTGCTCCAGCGGACCGGGTGCGAAACGCACGGTTGCCAGCTTACCACTGCCGCTATAGCCCTCCGCTGACTGTGGATGCACCAGCAGCTGTCCGTGATGCATCGCAGCCGCTGTATCCAGCACAGCGAGGCTGATGATTTCCTGGTCGCCGCTGAAATCAGGCAAGGCCACAGACTCAACAGCATGCCAGGTTTCAGTGTCATATTCAATTGAGAAATAGAGGGCGCGAAGCCCTTGCGCACTTTCCACACCCACGCTGGCCAGCAGGCTGCCGTCATCCTGCTCGCTGAGATCCAGTGAAACGGCCTCAAGACTGCCACCCGTTGACATGCTGTCCGGGTTGAGCACCAGTTCAAACCCGGCGCTGCCTGCACGCAGCACGGCTGGTTTTTCACCTGAATTTAATGTTTGCAGACCTGAACTGTCCTTGCCTCCACAGGCTGCCAGCAGCATAGTCGTCACACAGAGAATGGCTGTGGGAATCCGGAAATGTTGCATACAGTTACTCCGATCTGGTTGGTCCGGAGAATTATATCAGCTGCAGGGAGTTGGCAGAAAGCAGCTGACGACGGATCAGGGGATTTCAACCCATGGGTAATACTCAGCAAGCCGGTCCCGCACTTCCCGGACACGCTCCGTGTTGCCAACAGCCAGTGCTTCACCGAGAAGCAGCCTGAGGATATCCAGGCTGAAGGGATTGTCAACCAGTGAAGCTTCCAGCACGGCAATCGCCTCCGCATGGCTGCCGGTGTCGGCCAGCTGCCGGGCCACGGTGTAGGCCGCGTTGACACTCGCGGGGTCCGCAGCCAGTGCCTGCTCGTACAGCTTGCGGGCTGCAGCATCCTTGCCCAGTCGCAGATTGTCAGCGCCCAGTGCCAGCAGCAGCTCCACATCATCCGGCAGTGCGCGCAGGCCTGCCTGCAGGATCCCGGCAATCCGCTCCTGCTGTTCCAGGGCCTGGGCCGCGGCGGCTTCCAGCAGGAAGCATTCCGCCGTCAGGGGCTGCAGCCTGTGCATTTCAGCGAATGCGGCAGCGGACTCCTCACCCATCCCTCGCATGCCGTACATCCAGCCCGCCCGGGCCTGGTTGATCGCCAGCCAGGGCTGCTCCAGCTGGGACTTGACGTATTTGTCAATGCAGAGGTTGAAGGCCCGCTGCCCGTCCTCGGACAGGCCCTCCGTTGACAGGCCGGACAGCAGACCCCCGATTTCGATCTGGACGGCCTGCAGCTTGTCCCCGATATGCGGTGCCAGCAGGTCACTGCGCAGCTGCGGGGCGTAGCCGGCGCAGGCCTTGACCGCCGCCAGGCGCACGATGGACTCGCTTTCCAGCAGGCCGGCACTGATCACCTCGACACTCGTGGGACTGGCGAAGCGCCCGAGCTCATGGAAGGCCGTGGCCCGCACGATCGGTGCCTGGTTGGCATCCAGCGCCAGCTTCTCCAGCTGCGGCACGCTGCGTGGATCACCGGCGCGCGCCGCGGCGAACACCGTGCCGAAGTGCGGCGCATGCTCCGTGCCGTACCAGTCCTGCCAGGCCACCACGACATCCTGCAGCGCCATGTCCGTGTGGCACTGGCTGCAGGCATTGGGGCTGCCGATGGACTGCGAGAGGTCCGGGCGCGGCACCCGGAAACTGTGGTCATGGCGCTCATCCACGCCCAGGTAGGTCTGTGTTGCCATGTGGCAGCTGATGCACCGGCTGCCCGCACTGCCCGCCGGGTGGAAGTGATGCTGTGCATTGTCAAACTTCGCCGCGCTGTGGCAGCGCAGGCACAGATCGTTGCCACTTTCATATGTGCGGCCGGTATGCGGGTCATGGCAGTCCGCGCAGGTCACGCCGCGGCGGTACTCGCGGCTCTGCAGGAAGGAGCCCGTTTCATAGACCTGCACATCAGCGATCTGCCCGTCGGGATGGTACAGGCCCTCGGTCAGCAGGGCGATGTCCAGGAAGTGGAAGGGATCGCGGTCGTGCTTGTACTCGAGGATGTAGGGATCGTGCAGGGCGTGGCACTGCATGCAGGTCTCGACTTCCTTATGCTCCGCCCGCGGCGGCACGCGACGCGCCGAACCCGTGGCTTCATCCATCCGCCATTCATAGTCCTGGCCGGTCAGGTAGAAGATCAGGCCCTTGCGCGCCACCTGGCCGCGCAGGCCCTGGCGGGCACCCTCGGCCCAGCCGATGTGGATCTTCCCGCCGCCGTGGCAGGCTTCACAGGTCACGTCATTTTCTCCGACCGTGCTTGCGAAGGACTGATCGGCGGATTCATATCCCGGCTTGAGCTCGCTGGCATGGCAGCGGGCGCAGTTCGTGTTCCAGTTGGCCTGCCAGCCAGTCCAGTCGGCAGCGCCGGAGCGTTCATGCGGACTGGCCGCCGGCAGGCGGAACCAGCGCTGGCCCCCCTGTGCGGCGGGACGCAGGTCCCAGGCGATGTCCAGCACCTGGATGCGGCCATTGCCCATCCTGAGCGCATATTGCTGCAGTGACTGTCCGCCGAGGCAGGAGGCCAGCTCATAGGCCTGCTCAGTACCCCCGGGCGGGCTGGTCTTCACCATGTACTTCTCCCCTTCGCGGTAGAAGAGGGCACTGCCCATGCTGTCGCTGAACTCCGAGTTGGCAAAGTCGCCCCGTACGAACATGGAATCCATATCTGACCCGGCCAGGTCATGTGCGGTCTGCCGATAGTCGACCACATAATCACGGTGGCAGGAGAAGCATTCACCGCGGCCCTTGAAACTGGTGCTGCCGACCCGCGGCAGACCGGCATCCGCCGGATCCTCAGCAGTCTGGGCCGCCGCCGCAATGCTGCCGTCATCCTGTACGGCGACCGCTTGCTCCTTCCCGTTCTCGCCGGAATCCTGCTGTGATTCACCCGCTGGCTGATTGCAGGCGGACAACAAGGCCAGCAGCAGGCTCAGGGCGATGATGGAATATTTCCCCAGTGTCATGTCGTACCTAGTTTATCCCCTGTTGATTCGCTGTTATTTCCCTGACGAAGCCGCTGATCGCGGAGTTCAGCAGGAATTTCCCGCAAAAACAAAACAATTCACTTGATAATGCGGTCTCAATAGTGCCGGATCCGAAAATCCGGGAGTGGGTTGAATCTGAATGCGGAGGAACGAGATGAGAATCAGACTGATCTTAAGCGCCGTTTTGATTGGCATGCTGTCCATGTCCGCTGCAGGTGCAGCGGCTGATGTTGCATCAGCAGACGCTGGCTGGGGGAATGCCCCGGACTTCACAATGACCACCTTTGAGGGGAAAGAAGTGCATTTGTCGGATTATGCGGGCAAGCCGCTAATCCTCAACTTCTGGGCCGAATGGTGCCCGCCCTGCGTAGCCGAGATGCCCCTGCTGGAGGAGGCATGGCTGGAGTACGGCGCAGATGTACAGTTCATGACTGTCAACCTGGAGAAGGGCCGGATGGACCCCGCAACGTTCCTCGAGCAGCGTGGCATCACGATTCCCGGTGCCCTGGCCGACAATGAAGTCGGGCAGCAGTATGGAATTTCCGGTATCCCGGCCACATTCTTCATCAGCAGCGAAGGCAATGTGCTGGGTATGAAGACCGGGGCCTTCATGGAGGACGAGCTGCCCTATGCCCTGGATGTCCTGCTGGATTACGAGCATCAGCTCATGGTGACTGACTGAGCCACAGCCGCCAGGCAAGTAAATTCCCCTTCTTTCCATGCAATGGCACCGTAACAGGGGATAGAATGGGGACAGCTAGCACTTGGCAGGTGAATGGTCATCGGACAGCGTAATACACAGCAGCGACGGAAGATCCGCGAGGTCTTCGAAAAGGCCGGCAGGCCCCTGAACGTGGATGAGGTCCACGGACTGGTGCGGGAGATTCTGCCGGGTCTGGGGATTGCCACGGTATATCGCGCAATCAACGACCTCGTGGAGGAGGAGTGGCTCAAGCCGGTTGAGCTGCCGGGCCGTAACAACAGTTACGAGCTGAGCAACCTCGGGCACCACCACCACTTCATCTGCGAGGACTGCGACAAGGTGTTTGACCTGCAGGGCTGCCCCGGCCAGATGAAGGACCTCGTACCCGAGGGCTTCAAGGCCCGCACGCATGACATCACGATCTACGGAATCTGTGAGCATTGCAACCAGGACTGAGGAGCTGTCTGCTCCAAGGTATGCACCCGCCTGACTGATGCCTTCGTTTGGCTCATTTACACATACAACTGAGATCCGGCGATATACTTCGTGGTATGAAGGAACTTACCAGGATTGCCTGCCTGCCTGCGCTTATCTGCTGCTCACTGCTGCTTTCCTGCGGCCCGAACCACCCGGATGACTCCAGTCTGCAGCAGGACAGTCCACTTCTGCAGTCGGAATCGAACGGGGGCAGCCCGCTGGCGACGACCGGCAGTAACCAGGGTGCTCCGACAGGTGCTGATGCTCAGCCCGAAGTAGACCCGCAATTGATGTTGCAGCTGCAGCGCGCCCTGGCGGCCGTTCTGCTGGAACAGGCAGCACTCTCAACTGACAGGACTGCGTCCACTCCGCCCGTGAATGATGCAGC
>JAHEFU010000004.1:5468-20454 GCA_024645305.1 Planctomycetales bacterium | reverse complement strand
CACGGGACTGGTAAGTGTCTGGCACTACCACCCGGGGGACTATGACCAGAATGGTATTGTCAATATATCCGACCTGACCCCGCTCGCAGTGCACTTCGGCAAGAGTGTCCCGGCTGGCAAGCCCAACAGCATCGAGGCCGTGGTCGACGGGGACGACAACGGGGAAATCACGATTGCCGACGTGACACCCATCGGTGTCAACTTCGGACGTGTCATCAGTGGCTACAACTTCTACGCCAGCAGCAATCCGCTGGCGGTGCCGATGCAAAATGACAGTCCTTCACTGATCCTGCCCGGTTTCAGTGTGGTGATTGCCGATGCCGTCGGCGAACGCAGCCAGCAGCGCCTGCGCTATGTCTGGCCCGTCGGACAGATTGCGCAGCTCACCTCGCAGTTCTGGGCGCGTCCCTTTGACATTTCCGATGACAGCGAGGGAACACCCAGCCGGGTGATTGGGAATGGCAACAAGCCACCTGTGCTTGACTGGATCATGGATCCGCTCAATGGGCCGTTGCCGGTGGATGCCACCATTGACGCCTCCGGCAGCTCCGATCCGGAGGGCGGGCCGCTGAATTTCGAGTGGGACCCGGAGAATGACGGCAGTTTCCTCGACGGCGGGGACAACCTGGCAATCACATTCGAAAACGGCATACCACTCACGGTCGGTATACGGCTCTCGGATGATGCCGGTAACATCAGGACCAGCCAGATCACCTACAGCATGTCAGGCAGTCCCGGCTGGCATACATATACAGTGATTGACAAACCCGGACTGGACGGGCACCTGAGCAGTGTGACAGCGGGTTTGTACGAGGGGCGCCCCTGGATCATCGCCGCCAGCTGGAACAATGCCGTCAGCAACGGGGTGGTTGACTTCAACATGGCAGACAACCAGCTGGGCAGCAGCTGGCCATTGCAAAACAACATGCTCGCCAGCACGGCGGAGTTCGGCCGCTACATAGACAGCGTCGTGATCAATGGCCAGCCGGCCTTCTGCCTGACCAGTATGGCAGGTTTGTTGACACTGCGCCGGGCCGAAGACCTGGGAAACTGGCAGTGGCATGACCTGCAGTACCCGTTGACCGGCTCGGCCGTGGAGTGCTCAATGGCAATCGTGCGCGGCAGGCCGATGATCACAGCCCGCCTGGACACTGCCACGGATATCGCCGTGGTACGCAGCAATGACGCTCTGGGAGAAGCATGGGGAAGCACCGTCAGTCCCCTGAGCAGCACACAGAACTCCGGCTACGGGGCCAGCATTGCGGAGATCAACGGCAATGCGGCCCTGGCTTACTATGACACCACTGACAACTGGCTGCGCTACATGGACAGCTTCACACTGCTCCCGAGCGGCGCCACGATCTGGAGCAATCCGATCAACGTGGAACCGGGCATCAGCTCGCGTATCAGTGATTCACTGTTCGCCCTGCAGGACGGCAGCCCCGCAATGATCTTCCTGAAGACCGACATGGGCCATCTGGTGTTCCGCCGGGCTCTGACCCCGACCGGCGACAGCTTCGCGACCAACAAGATCCTGGCAACAGGCCTGAGTACCACCTCGCAGAATGTTCCGCGCGCCAAGGTCATCAACGGTATCGTGCATGTGTTCTACTACAATCCGCCCACGGGGCAGCTGATGCATGTCGCTGCCAATAACGAGTCCGGCTCCAGCTGGGCAGCACCAGGTCTCGTGGACAGTATTGCCTCCGGGGAAGTGATTCCATGCCCATTCACGGTGGCCGGCCAGCCGGCGGTGGCCTATGCGGACTCCGGTACGCGCCAGTTCCGCATGGCGGTGCTGTACTGAGGCAGCTGCCTAGTCCAGCTTGAAGTGCTCGCCGAGGAAGTACTTGCGCGCCATGGCGTTGCTGGCAACTTCTTCCGGCGTCCCCTCCACCAGCACGTCGCCGTCCATCATGATGTAGGCCCGGTCGCAGATTGACAATGTCTCACGCACGTTGTGGTCGGTGATCAGCACGCCCAGGCCCTTGTCCTTGAGGCTGGCGATCACGTCCTTGAGGCTCTCGATGGTCACCGGGTCGATGCCCGTGAAGGGTTCATCGAGCATGATGAAGTCCGGGTTACCGGCCAGGGCGCGGGCCACCTCGGTCCGGCGCCGCTCACCGCCGGACAGCACGAAGGCCTTCTGCTTGCGGATGTGGTCAATGTTGAATTCCTCGAGCAGGGGCAAGAGCATCTCGCGCTGCTGCTTGTCGGAGACACCGGTGGCTTCCCAGACAAGGAGGATGTTCTCCTCCACCGTGAGTTTCTTGAAGACACTGGATTCCTGCGCCAGGTAGCCGATTCCGAGCCGGGCGCGCTTGTAGATCGGCAGGCGGGTGATGTCCTCACCGTCGAGGAGCACCGTGCCGTGGTTGGGGGTCACGAGGCCGATGATCATGTAGAAGCTCGTGGTCTTGCCGGCTCCGTTGGGACCCAGCAGGCCGACGACCTCGCCGGTGTTCACGCTTATCGTGACATGATCCACCACATTGCGGCCGCGATAGCTCTTGACCAGATCGCGGGCCACGAGGGTTTTCTTGATGCCCTTCTTGCGCCCGAGCGCTGCATCCAGGCCCTTGTAGTCGGCACTGGCGGACGTGCGATCCACGCGCTCCTTGTGGGAAACGTGCTTCTCCTGCTCCTTGGGTTTGCGTTTGAAAACCATGCCAGTTACCGGACGGACATAACCCGCCGGGGATTCATTATAGCGGAGAAGCTGCCAGCCCTATTCTGCTGTGGGAGGAGCTGTGCCGTCCAGTCCGGACTCATCCGCTGCAGCAGCCCGGGGACCGAAGATGCCGGGGAAGAGGCGGTCACGGAACAGGGCCAGACAGATCAGCAGGATCACCCAGATTCCATACTGCTCCAGCCAGCTGCGGCCGACACTGCCGCCGTAGGCATTCACGACCAGCAGGAACTCCTCACGCGAACGCGACTGGTCACACCAGCTGCGGAACTGCTCCCGGGAAAGCGGGGCTGCCGTACTGAAGGACACATATTCATAGACTGGCAGCAGTCGGCGCTGCTGTGTGCCCAGTAAGGCGGCAACATCAGCCTGGACCGCGTCCTGAGACTGCGGATCATCAGCCAGCACTGCGGGCAAGGTACTGAAACCATGCTCCAGGAGCAGCAGGCGCACCCCGATCACCCCCCAGTTATGTACTCCTGATTCATCCATGCTGACTGCCACGCTGACACGTGGATCGTAGGCCAGGGAGGGGACGGCAACCTGGTCATCTCCAGCAGCCTGGGCCAGCCAGAGCGCGGCTTCATCCAGCAGGCCGGCTACAATCTGCCGCTGCTGCGTCGCCAGGCGCGGATCTGCCGTGATCCCGTCTGGTGCCAGTGCGCCATCCGTGGCCGGGGCTGTTGCCAGTTCCCCGAGGGCATCCAGTTCCTGCGGCGTGAGGCCCAGGGGCTGGCCGATGTCACTGCAGCTCAGGCAGTGCATGGCGTAGTAGCGGCGCCGGGCAGTGCTGATCTCAGCCAGCAGCCATTCCAGCTGAGCGTTGCCGGCGGCGGCTGACGGCAGGGCGCTGAGTCCTTCCAGCAGGAAGCCGTAGGCCCGAGCCGTGCGCAGGTAGACGGTCGGGGCCGGCTCCAGGTGCAGCAGGGGCTGCTCCTCCAGCGGCAGCACGCTGCCAGCCACCAGGGGCAGGTTCTTGGACTGGCTCTCGCGGCGCTGGGTGATGGTGGCTTCGAAGGCCTGCTCCAGCCTGGCGACGTAGCTGGGGGACATTGCCAGCTTGGCGAACTCGGGTCCGCGCTCCGGCAGCAGCAGACTCTCCAGTGCGTACTGCTGGTGGTCATACCAGCCGGAATCAGAGCTGGGGCTGAGCTCCGCACTCCCGGATATGAGTGCCTGCTTCAGGGTCTCCATCGGATTGCCGGGTGGCACCAAACTGAACAGCTGCTCTTCCAGCGAGCGGGCATGCGGGAAGATGGCAACCGGCCCGGACACCTCATGCAACCGGTTCAGACTGGCGACGGCAGCCGGGTTTGTGGCGATGGCCTGGATTGCGAGGAAGTCGTTGTAGGCGTCACGCAGGACAATGGAGCCTGACAGTGCATTGTCAATCTCCTGCATCAGGGCCAGCTGCTCCGCAGGTTCCTCAGTGTCGAACCAGGCACTGGCCAGGGCTCCCATTCCAGCCTGGCCCTGCAGGAAGCGGTCACGACGGCAGATCGCGGACAGCTCCGCACTTCCGCTGTAGAATCCGGTCACGGTACTGAAGGCGGCACTCGCCTCGAAACGGCTGAGCATCCTTGCACTGATCAGCTGGACCTGCGGCGTCAGCTCCAGCGAGCCCCCGCCCAGGCGGATGGCCGTTGCCAGGAAGGCCCGGGCCCGGCGCCGGGCCATGTCCGTATCCCGGGGGATGGTTTCCAGCAGGTCCCGCAGCCATTGCATCTTGCCACCGGGGTAAACAAGGTCGCCTGTTGACAACTCCTGTTCCAGGGCGGCCAGCACCCGGTCATCCGTATATTTCTGGTAGACATCAAGCTGGTCAATGGAGGGCAGGACGTCCTGTCCGGCACTGTCTGCGGCCCTGAGGGCGCTGGCCATGTCCGGGTAGAGCCTCGTCAGCACCGCATCCAGCTCCTTCTCATCCTCATCCGGACGCACGATGTCCAGCGAGAGCACAGCCTGGCTGTAATTGAGAGTGACTGTCTCACCGTGGACCGAAAAGGGTTGCCGCATCCAGTCCAGCTGTTCGGGCATCGGTGCGGCCGGGAGCGACCGGGTCGTACTGCCATCGGGATAGCCATTGCGCAGCGCTGTGGCTCCACCGGCGCAAGCCGTCAGTCCAGCCAGCAGGAGCAGCCAGGGCAGACTGCCAATCAGTACATTAAATATCTTTTGGTGTGGCTGGGGCATCAGAATGTCTATCCTACACTGTGCTGCCCTCAATGACGGGCAGTGGGTTCCACGTGGACGTTGACATCCTTGACGCCCGGGAACTTCCGGCGCACACTGTCCTCCACCCGGTGTGCAAGTTCATGCCCCTCTTCGAGGGTCATCGCCGGATCGGCGTGGATGTTGAGGTCCACCTGTACCAGGTCGGGCATCCCGCGGCTGCGCACATTGTGGCAGTGGTCCACTCCCTCCACTGCGCTGACCAGCTGGATGACCTCCCGCGGATCCACCCGGGCCTCATCGGTCAGGCTGGCTATCGCATCCCGGCCCACGCGCCAGCCGGCGAACAGCAGGGCCAGGCTGGCCAGGCAGGCCGCCAGCATGTCCGGCCACCACAGGCCGCTGCGGGCAGCCAGCAGGGAGACGATGCTCAGGCCGGAAAGCACTGTACCGCTGAAGGTGAACCAGCCATCCGCAGCCAATGCTGAGGAATTCAGGCGGCGGGCCATCACGACCTGGTAGACCGCCAGTGCCAGTCCGATGCCTATGGCCACGCTGATCACGAGTACGAACTGCGGCTCAAAGACCGGTACTGTTCGTCCATGCCAGCTGGAGAACAGGTGCTCAAAGAGGTCCTTGAGCATCAGCAGGATGGCAACCGAGACACCGATCACGGCCAGGGCCTCGAACTTGCTGTGGCCGTAGGGATGGTTTCTGTCCGGCGGGCGGGTGGCGAAGGCCATCACGCTGAGCAGCACGACGTCCACCATGGAGTCCAGCGCTGTGTAATAGGCATCCGCCAGGATCATGCCGGAACCGCTCTGGTGGGCCACGAGGAACTTGGCGAGGGCGGCGGCGAGGTTCACCACCAGGGCCAGCCACATGATGCGCAGGGCCAGGCTGCGGTTGGCGCTCACTACTCCTTGTTGCTGCTGCGATTCGTCCATCGTTTCAATTATCGCGCGCGCCACGCAAAAAAAATCCCTCCCCCGTAGGGGAGGGATTAATACTCAGTTCAGTTGACCTGTCTAGTAGGCGCCCTGTCCGGCGCTGCCGGTGCCGGCGCGGCTCCAGGTGTTGAATGTCGGGATATCGCCGTGACGACGCAATTCCTTACCATTGAGCGGCTTCTCACTGTCGCTGTAGGGAACGGTCTCGACATATTCATTGAAGCTCAGCGCAATCATCTTGCGCATCACATTCTTGGCCACCTCGATCGGGAACCAGGGTTCATAACCCTCAAACTCCACGGTCAGCAGGTAGTCCTCACCATCGTACTTCTTGACGGCGATGAGCTTACCCTTGCAGGTGAACCAGTTGGTGACGGTGTCAGGCAGGGTGCGGATCCGGTTGGGCTCACGGCGGAAGCCGTTATAGCTCAGGTAGATTTCTTCCACGGGCCACTGGTTGGTTCCAAGCTCACCACGGATAGCCGGGTTGAGGGGGGGCTGCATGTTGGCAACGTCCTCCACACGGTCGTAGTTGGTCATCAGGACATCAACCGGCAGGGACTGCGTGATGCTGTCCACAGTGCCAGGCTCAATGGACAGTTCACGGTTGAGGATCGCATGCAGATCGTCCGCGCTGCACTTGGGCAGGAAGCGCATACTGGTCTTCACGAGGAAGTAGCTGGCATCGCGTCCGCGCTGTGACTCCGGTGGGATGATCATGAACTCCTGCTGGTTGGCGGCCTCGAGGGTGAAACGCTTGTCTCCCTTCTTGGTGCCCCACGCAGTCAGGGCGGTGCTGTCCGGGATCTCATAGGCCACGAAGTTGTGCGGCGCAAAGGCGTTGATCTCGGCCTCACTCAGTGCGCCACGCCACATCGGTGCCGGAGCAAAGATCGGCGGGAGATAGTAATACGGTTCGCGGGCGTTGAGGCTGACCGGGTAGAGATGCACGTTCTGCGGTGCAAGCTCATAGGGGTCAACCGATTCGGGAACCATCTGAGCAGATGCTGTACCTGACATGATGCCGAGCACAACGAATGCTGTGATGATTACCAGACCCAGACGTAAAATCCTTTCCATTTCAAACCCTCCAAACTGGCAGGTAGACTCTCATTCCTGGAGCCCCGTAAGAGTCGGATTATGCCCACAGCGGCGGGGCCACTATGGATAACTCACGGATTATAGCACTGGTGCGAAAATCCGTAAATCCATTCACACCATTTTACTGTAATCAGTTTCCGACGGCCGGGGCCGCTAGAATTAACCCTCGAGCCTGAATTGTGAAGGATGCAGCCGAAAATGTCCAGTCATATAGATAAAGGGATCATGGGAGAACTGCGCGGGACTACCATCCTGGCTGTCCGTCGCGGTGGCCAGACCGCTCTGGGTGGGGACGGACAGGTCTCCAACGGTTCTACGATACTCAAGGGCAGCGCGGTGAAAATCCGCCGCATGAAGGAAGGCCAGGTGCTGGCCGGCTTCGCGGGATCGGTGGCGGACGCCCTGAGCCTGTTCGACCGCTTTGAATCCCGTCTCACTGAGTTTAACAACCTGAGACGGGCAGCCGTGGAACTGGCCAAGGACTGGCGTACTGACCGCTATCTCAGGCGGCTGGAGGCCATGCTGATCGTGGCGGACAAGGAGAACCTGTTGCTCCTGAGCGGCAGCGGTGAGGTAATCGAGCCTGATGATGACTGCCTCGCGGTGGGCAGCGGGGGCAATTTCGCCCTGGCCAGCGCCCGCACCCTGCTGCGCCATACAAAAATGGATGCAAAGGAAATCGTGACAGAGGGCCTCAAAATCGCCGCTGAGCTATGTGTATACACGAATGACAGTATCAGTGTGGAAACAATCGGCTAGACGCAAGCATCTGTGACGGCAATTCTGATCAGCCTCTGCCTCGGACCAGGCCGCTTCCGGACAAATAGTGTTTCTCGCTGTTTCTTCCTTCGTCGGTAATCTGAATAATTCAGTGAATTTCCTTAACCCAGATTTTATTTGAACTATTACAAATTTCGGATTACAGTCAGTCTCAGTCACGCACCACATTGCTCTCTTCAATGAAGGAGGCATACTTTGGATCAGGTGCGCCAAATCTGGAGGAAGAAATGCGGATTGCGTTAGCTGTAGCGGGGTTCCTGCTCCTCGCCCTTACCGCCTGTACCACAGGCAAGTCCACTGTAGACGACAGTTCTGCAACACCATTCCTTGTCGACAAGCCTGAGGAAGGCAAGGTCGTGATGAGCGCCTATGAGGATCCCACGCCGGACTGGACCTGGGATCTGATTGCCGGCCAGAACAATCTCGCCGGAACTGTGTCTGTTTACAATGACGAAGATCACTTCTATGTCACCTATGAAACCGGTGACAACTGGCCGATGAGCGAGGCCCACCTTTATATTGGCAGCGCTCCCGAGGGCAAGGGTGCTCCCGGCAGGTTCCCCTATAAGGAGGAATTCGACCCGCCGGTGCACAGTTACACCTTCGAAGTGTCACTTGAAGATGACCTGCCTGCTAAGAGCATGATCTATATCGCCGCCCATGCCAGCGTGGGGATGGGTGCCAACCATGAAACCGCCTGGGGCGGATACTGGAACAATGGCCTGCCTAACTGGGACTGGAACTGGGCCAAGAAGTGGGGCGGAGGATTCACCACCCGTGTGATGCCGATGCCGGAACTGCCGGATGACCAGGTCACCTACAGGGGCGCGCACTACGGCACCTACAGCTACTGGGGCGTTGAATTCACTAATCCGGTGAGCCTGCCTCCGGGAAGCTACACCGAGAACGGGCATACGCGCTACGTGGGCTGGTGCTTCGACCATGACCACTACATGTATGCCAACTATCCCTACAACGTGACCCTGTATTCGACCTACGACACGGACATCCCGACCTTCGGCCAGAACAACAACTGGGATCTCGTCAACTACATGCTGACCCAGCGCCGCAACAATGGTACGGGCATCTGGGACCAGGACTGGACGAGCAATGGCATCAAGAACCAGTTCCAGGCCGCCTGCTGGAAGTTCAGCAACGGCGTGGATCCGGCAGCCGGATCACTGGCCGAGGCCTTCGTGGATGACGCCATCGCCAACGGTGACAACTTCATCCCGGGACCGGGAGAATTCTACGGAATCATCCTTTATCCGGATACGAACAGCAATAACCAGCGGGTACGGGCCCAGATGAACATCATCGAAATCGACCCCTAGGTTCAATCTGACAATCTCATCAGCACACGGCTCCCCGTACCCACGGGGAGCCATTTTTTTTGATTGAATCACGGCTTGTGTATTGCTCTACTTTGGCTGCCCACTATTTCGTTGATATGCCAATGACCCACATTGCTGCGGGTTTTGATTCAGGTGCTGAGCGTGCGTCCGCATGTGGAGGAGTTTCGCCGGCACATCCTTCCGGAGGGCATCGCCGCCAGGATTGCCGATGCTGCCATCCAGCGGCAGATTGTAGACCTGATCAGTAAGCTGCGCAGTCGCGGCCACGACTTACGGCCTGATGAACCCTCATCAATACGCGCTTAACTATAATTTAACTTGAATTAACTTGGAGTTAATTATAGAATTCATCAACTGAGCGCCTCGCTTCCTCGTACTGAGGGACTTTCTTTTTTGAACCAAGGGCGCAGGTTGGAGGAAGAATGCGTTACGTTATCCTGCTCGCCATTCTGGCGATGCTTTCCATTGCATCCTGTTCAGGCGGAACTGACAGCGGTGCAATCGACGACTCCACACAGGTACTGCTTGACAAGGGTGACCTTGACAAGGGCACAAGCAGTGTATATGTGGATCCCACTCCCGACTGGACCTGGGACCTGATCGCCGGCCAGAATATGCTTGCCGGAACGGTCAGTGTAAGCAATGACGAAGACACAATGTACGTGACCTACAACATGGGTCCGGACTGGCCCCTGCATGAGGCACACGTCTATGTTGGCAGCGAACAGCCCGACAAGGGTGCCCCCGGTAAGTTCCCCTACAAGGAGGAATTCGATCCGGCGGTGTTCAGCTACACCTTTGAGATTCCCCTCGGTGACCTCGATGACAAGAGCCAGGTATTCCTGGCGACACACGCCACCACCGGAGCAGACGGCAATACGGAAACCGCCTGGGGCGGCAACTGGAACAACGGCGATCCCACCTGGGACTTCGTCTGGGGCAAGAAGTGGGGCGGCGGCTTCACTACTCGTGTGATGCCGATGCCTGACCTTCCGGAAGATACAGTCACATACCGGGGTTACCACTTCGGCACAATGAGCTACTGGAATGTGCGCTTCTTCGATCCCGTCACCCTGCCTCCGGGCTCCTTCTTCCAGGGCGGCATCGAGTACTGGGCCGGATGGTGCGTTGACAAGAACCACTCCATGTATTCGAACAGGAACTATGAAGTTACGCTCTACAGCAGTTATGACACTGGCATCCCGGCCTTCGGTCAGAATGATAACTATGACCTGATCAACTACATGCTGACCCAGCGTCGCAACAATGGCAGTGGCATCTGGGACCAGAACTGGAACAACGACGGCATCAAGACCCAGTTCCAGAACGCGGTCTGGAAATTCAGCGACGGCATCGAGCCCGCCGCGGGTTCATTGGCTGAAGCCTTTGTGAATGATGCAATCGCCAACGGCGAGGATTTCATCCCCGGCCCGGGTGAGTACTATGCGGTGATCCTCTATCCGGACACGAGTACCAACAACAATTCGGTCCGTGCCCAGATGAACATCATCGAAATCGACCCCTAAGCCCAGATCTGAAAATCTGAACAGCACACGGCCCTCCCGGATCCACGGGGGGGCCGTTTTTTCTGCCTCTTTTGCAATCCGGGTATTTAACCTCTTTTATATCCGGATTTAACTTGAAAGTCACCCGAATCGGGCGTAGAGTCTAATGAAGACCGCAGCTGCGATTTTGCCGGACATGCCTGCCCGGCATGCGCACTCATGGAGGATCGTATGAGATTGATATTGGCAACAGCGTTGACCTCGTTATTGATCATCTCCGCCTGCTCCCAGCCCGGGCAGTTGATGCTCCCGGACCAGCCAGATGGGCAGCGCGTGTCAGCCGGGGATTTCATCGGCATGTCTCCGGACTGCTGCTGGGAACTCGCAACGGTTGACAACCAGCTGGCCGGCAGCGTCGCCATGCGCAACACCAGCGAGCTGCTTTACATCCGGATCACCACCGACAGTGCATTTCCGCTGGAATCCCTGGACCTCTATGCCGGCAGAGAGCTGCCCGGCAAGGGCAACCCCGCCAGGTTCCCCTACAGGGAGGAATTCAGCCCGGCGCTGCATGAATACACCTTTGAAGTGCCCATCAGCGACCTGCCGGCGGAATGTCCGCTCTACATTGCTGTGCATGCCATGGTGCGGGATGGCAAGAAACGCAGGCAGGCCTGGGGCTGCCACTGGAATGACGGGGAGCCCGGCTGGGACTTCAGCTGGAAGCGGGACGGAGGCGGCATCTGCGCGGCCCTGCTGCCGGTCCCGGAGATACCCGACGACGTGCTCGACATCTGACAACGCCATTGAAACCATTAGCTGCCCAGTGTTGTCACTGGCCCTGCGTCCTGCCGCCCTGCCACTGAACCACGCCTGAGAGACCGGGTCTGCACGCCCGGATCCAGGAGAGCATCAAAATGCCAACTTTCAATATCCGCATTGTGGACACCTGGCATGTTCATGGGGTGCTTCGTCAGCACAAAACCGCAGCAGACAGCAAAAAATCATCTAAATCAACCATTTAACCTCTGTTTTATCCGAATTTAACTTGAAATGGATGTCCCCTGAACGTAAATTATATGTGTAGGCTGCACCTGCTTCCTCCTGGCGAGGAGCCTACTTTTATCCGGTGCAGACTGGAGGACTGTATGAATCGGTTGATGACGGCCGCATTGATTTCGGCCCTGATATTTGTTTCCTGTTCCACCCAGCAGATCGCGCCTGACAACGGTTCAGAGGCAGCATTCCTTGTTGCCAAACCTGAAACCGGAAAGGCTGCTGCCACGCAGTTGTTCATTGATGAGTCGGCAGACTGGACATGGGACCTGATCGCGGGACAGCACTACCTCGCGGGAACGGTCTACGTCCACAACGATGAGGAAAACATGTACTTCACCTTCCATACCTTTGAGGACTGGCCGATGCATTCCGCGCATGTCTACTGCGGGAATGAAGAGCCCGCCAAGGGCGCTCCCGGACAATTCCCCGAAGGCATGGAGTTCGACCCGCCGGTCTTCGACTACACCTTCACCGTTCCCCTCGGTGCGATGGCCTTCAAGTCCCTTGTCTACATCGCGGCGCATGCGGATGTTGGCAATGACGAGAATAGCGAGACAGCCTGGGGCGGCTACTGGAATGACGGTGATCCCTACTGGGACTTCGAGTGGAAGAAGTGGGGCGGCGGCTTCACCACAAACGTGATGCCGATGCCGGAGCTGCCGGACTACTGGGTCACCTACAAGGGCAGCCACTACGGGACCTACAGCTACTGGAACGTCATGTTCCAGGACAGCTTTACGATGCCTCCCGGTTCATTGGGTGACAACTTCGGCCCGTGGGTTGGCTGGTGCGCTGACAAGGACCACACGATGTACGCGAACAGTCCCTACGAGGTCATGCTGTACTCCAGCTATGACACTGCCCTGCCGCCGATGGCCCAGGGCATTGAATGGGACATGCTCAACTACATGCTGACCCAGCGGCGCAACAACGGCAGCGGTATCTGGAACCAGACCTGGACGGGAACCGCCGCCAAGGACCAGTTCCAGAACGCATTCTGGTACTTCACGGATGGCATCGTACCCGCCGCTGGTTCCCTGGCTGAGCAGTTCGTTGATGATGCCATTGCCAACGGAGACGGCTTCATCCCCGGCTCCGGTGATTACTACGCGGTCATCCTGTACCCCGACACCAGTACCAACAACAACGTCCTGCGGGCCCAGATGAACATCATCGAGGTTGATCCGTAGGCAGGCTACTGATTCAGCAACATTCGGCCCCCCGGACCCCGGGGGGCCCTTTTTGTCCGCCCCACACAACCCGGTCGTCCGTTGCGACCAGCAGCGCGTGCGGTGGATCTATTCACCGGCTGTCCCGACCCGGTAGAGCAGCAGATCCCAGCCGGAGTCCACGGCCAGCCAATCCCCGGACTGGACGAATATGTTGTCCGTCAGGTCGCTTTCCAGGCGGGCCTGCCATTCGAGTTCCCCCTGCCCGCCGATGCAGCTCAGCTGCCGCGCCATCCCGCTCTGCTCCAGGCGCAGTGCCTGGCGCAGCCGGTGCTGGACCGCCAGGGCCGCCGGCCAGTGCTCCAGCGGACCGCGGATGTTACGGGCGCGTGTCAGGTAGTAGCAACGGCCGTCCCCGGCACCCAGCACCTGGCCCTGCAGGCCGCGTTCAGGATAGTGCCACTGCAGTTCAGCCTTGTTGTCAAAACCGCTCAGGCCGCGATCCAGTTCGCGCTGGACCCAGCCATCCGGCAGGCTGTCCCAGGCGAATCCGTGCAGCACATTGAAGCCCCGCAACTGCCTGCCTGCGCGGAACAGCTGCAGCCCGTGGGCGATATCCTCCTGGCACAGGACTGTCTCTCCGACCATCACCGGCGGGGCCTGCCGGCCGTGCAGGTCAATGCGCCACAGGTCCTGCGTGCTGCCATTGCGCAGCACACGGCGCAGCAGGTAGTCACCGTTGCCATCGAGTGGACTGTCCGGCCGGCGCAACGTGACCAGCAGACTGCCGTCGGACCAGCCATCCTTCTCGCCGTAGCGTTCCCGCAAGGCCCTGCCCGGCCCATGCACATCGGGCCAGGCCTCGGTGGCCCACAACAGATTGCCATACCTGTCCAGGGCATACAGCGTGCTGTCCCGGTCATGCCAGCAACTGAAGGCCGGCACCTGCTCCGGCGGCAGCCGGCTCGCCAGCCAGACCGGCTTGTCATCCCCATCCTGAGGCAGCTGGGTCCGCGGGTCAAAGCGCCAGCTGATGAATCCGCAGTTGTCAACGCAGAGCAGTGGGCCGTCCGCGCTTTCCAGCACGATGCCGCCATCAACCTGTTCCTGCAGTCTCGCGAACGCGGGCCGGAAACCCCCGGCAAACATCTCCGAGGCAAACAGGTCATAGAGACCGATGCTCCAGCGTTCGCGGCCGGCAACATCCAGGGAGCTCAGACCGAGCTCCGCACTGAAGAAGTACGTCTGGCCGCTGCTGTCCATCCCGAGCAGGTGGTAAGCGGTCAGCACACTGTGCAGGGTCCGGTGCGGAGGCGGACGCAGGCCGGCCTGTCCCAGGCTCAGTACTCCCAGCAGCATGAACGGCAGCAGGCCGGGCAGCAGCTGCAGCCAGGGCCGCCATCTCAGCAGGGGATGCCTCGTATTCATTTCGCGCAGGGACATGGGCACCGGCCAGTCTACCAAGCTGCGACCACCCGCAGCTGAAACTGCGGAGGCCTTCGCGCCGTCCAACTGGCGCTATGGATGCTATCGTAAATGTCATGTCGGCTTTCAATCCACAACTGCTGTTGCTGGACGGCATGGGGAACATCCTCGTCTGGTTCTTCAGCGGCAGCCTGCTGTTCGGCATCATCTCCTACTTCGTGGGTGAGCAGAAGGGCAATGGCTGCCTGGGCTGCATCCTCGGCCTGCTGATCGGACCCTTCGGGCTGCTGGTCACCGTGCTGCTGGGTCGCAACAAGGCCTGAGCGGAACCTGCGAGCAAGCCTGCCGGACTCTCCGGAACCCGCGCGCGGCGGAATTCGCCCCTGCGCGTAGTTCAGCAGCGGAACATCCGCGACCTATACTGGTCTGATCATCATCTGGGTTAATGGGAGCTGGGGATGATTCGTTTGTATATCGCCGCGGCTGGAATTGCCGTATTACTTCTACTGGGCTGCCCGCCCGCCGGGGCTGCGGCATCCGATTCCACAATCAACGTGATGCAGGCTGCGCAACTGGCATCCGCGGAGATCGGTGAAGCCGCCAAGCAGTCACTGGGCCGTCAAAGGCCGGCCGGCTGGATGGCCAGGGAACTGCCGGCTGATGGTTATATGGTGAACATCCGGGTCCGGCCGGTTTCTGATCCCGCCGGTCTCAGCCAGGAAGTGCTGATCTCGCTGGACAGCGATGAACCGGACACGCTGTACTGTGACAGCCTGGCCCA
>JAHEFU010000004.1:0-5458 GCA_024645305.1 Planctomycetales bacterium | reverse complement strand
GAGTTCGTCAACACCTGCCTGATCCGCAATCTGGTCTGGGTCGTGCAGGACGCTGCGCTGGCCCAACTGCAGGCGGGTGAACCATGGAATGACCCGCCGGGCCGGGGCAGTGCCAGCTGGCCGAAGGGTCTGACCCGCGCCGGTTTCGAGCGCATCATGGAGCGGAGTGTGCAGCTGCAGGCCGCTGACCTGCATGTCTTCGTTTACAGCGACAGCGGTGACAACATCGAAATTGAGATTGACCAGGTGCTCAACAGTTACAGCCTGCAGGCCATGCTGGCCCCGGAGCTGCCGCTGGCCGGCAGCCTGCTCAGGGAAATCGACGTTGAGCGCCGGTTTGTGCAATACGCCGCACTGGCCGTGCAGACCCGGCCCGGCAGGCTCGGCTGGCTGGACCCCAATGGCAACACGGTCGTGCTGCCATACCGTCCGACGGACAGGCAGCAGGAGGAAGTGGAATGAAGCGACTGATGATGGCAATTACGGCCGGGCTGGCCGGCGGGCTGATGCTTGCCAACCTGGCAACGGCCCAGGATGAACTGGAGGGCCGGGAGCCGCAGGAAAGGATCGGCGATCTCGGCTACCAGACCTATACCGTGGAACTGCCGCGCAAAGCCTGGACCATTGGGATGCAGCTGCATGCTGCGGATGGAGAACTGAGCGAACAGAGCATCACGGTGCTGGATGGTTTCGTGGCCGAGGCGATGAACAGCCGCTCGCGGGGTTACAAACGAGAGGATGACAGCTTCGGGATGGCTGCTGCTTACGGATTCATGGTCTGGTTCGTGCCGGACAGCAAGCTGGAGGAATGGCGCGCAGGCGGCAGGGAGCGACCCTACTTCGACCCTGCAGGGCAGACGCTCATGAGCAGTCCGGCGGATGCCACGGGCCCGCGCGACGGTGTCACGGTGGAGCCGGACTTCGCCAATGACAACGGACGGCGGGAGCTGCTGCTGGCCAACTCGCAGGAAATCACCGTGGACGAACTGCACATCTTCATCTACGCCCCGGGCTATCCCCGCATCGACCTGAGCGTTGACAAAGTGGATTACCAGCACATCATCAACGGCGTGTTCCGTGATGACGAGGATGTGCTCAAGGCTGAGGATATCCCCTTTGAACTGAGCAAGCTGGAAACGCCGAGTCATATCGCCGACATCGTGCTGTTCACGAACGGCATGGACCTCGGCTTCATCACGGCGGATGGTGAGCAGGTGCCGGACGACTACTGGACAGCGGGGGAATGAAATGATTCGAAAGTACACATTGACAGTGGCGATGTTGCTGGCGGTGCTGGTCCCTGTGAGCATGGCACAGGCGCAATGGGACAGGAGCTACATCGCAGACGAAGGCAGCTGGGGCGGATCCCGCTGGATGGAGGAAAGCGGCACTGCGCCGACTGCCATGCCCGGCCTGGACAGTGTCTACTGGCAGGCCAGCCTGGTGTACCAGGATGCCGCCGGAAACCGGAGCCGTGTGATGCCGACTGTCAGCACCGGTCACTGCAGCTGGGCGCACAGTCTCTGGCTGGACGGCGACCAGGCAGCACTTGATGACAATGGCCTGCCACGATTCCGCTTCGTGAGCTGGGCCATGCCCGAATCTCTGGAAGAGGCTTTCCTGCAGCACGGGCAGCTCGACCTGCCGGACTTCCTGCCGCATGACCTGCAGAAGTACAGGGACAGGCTGCATGCGACCGGCATTCCACCGCTGGATGAGGCTCAGCAGCTGGCACTGTTCCATGAGCTGCTGGCCGGATCACGCCGTGTGGTGCTGGATGGCATCTGCCTGTACATCTATGCCCCGGAGATGCAGCAGGTTGAGATCCGGCTAGGCTGGCGGGACAAGGAGCAGCCGGTCCGCCCACCGGAGTTCTACCGCTCGGAGGCGGAACTGGCCGCGGAGCAGGCGGCCGGGCTGGAGTACCAGAAGGGATTCACGACGACCACCGCACTGACGATCTACCCTGCCAAGGGTGGCCAGTGGGCCGGTGGCGAGGGATAAATTACTGAGGGTAAAGCGAGGGACAGCATGAAACTGACAGGCATTCTGATTATGGCAACCGCGATGCTGCTTGGCCTGGCGGCAATGGCGGCAGCCCAGGAAACAGCGCGTCCGCCGGGTGAGTTCCGCAAGGTCAGCCCGGAGGAGATGGAGCAGATGCTGGCCCGCCAGTGGTGGAAGCAGGCGGATGAAGCCATCCAGCAATCAATCAGACACGGAGACGGCACCTGGCTACTGAAACTTACTCTGTTTGACGACGCAGGCAAGCTGGTCGGAGAAAACGAAATGGCTATCCAGGCTGGATCTGTTGCCAGCACAAAGTCCATGCCTGTTGCTGGTCAGAAAGGTGTCGGTGATTTCAGTACCCTTGATGATTACAGTATCCTGCTGTGGGCCATGCCCCCCGAACTGGATGCAACATTCAGGGAACATGGCTGGCGGGACTGGCCCGCTAATCATGAACGGATCAAAGTCAAATTTGCGGATGGCACGCCCTATCCGAATGATCCGATACAGCTGAGTGATGACCAGCAGCGTAATCTGTTTGCACAGATGCTTGACGCGGCCCAGGTTATTGAGTTGAACGGCCTGCGGCTGTACATCTTTGCCAGCAGGGCAGAGCATGTCACGATCAGTCTGGACTGGGTGGATCAGGAGCACAGCAAAGTGTCCGGGGGCTCAGGACATGAGGAGCGCATCGATATGCTGCGGGAATACTCCAGCCCCGTTGCGGACATGATGATTCACTTTGACAACGGCGGGCAATACTCAGGCGGTGACTGAGTAGCGGCGTCGTCCCCGGCGCCGATAAAGATCAACGGCGGCACGGTGCTGAGTAGCGGCGTTGTCCCCGGCGCCCATAAAGATCAGCGGCGGCACGTTGCATGTACGGCGGCTCGGTGCTGAGTAGCGGCGCCGTCCCCGGCGCCGATAAAGATCAACGGCGGTGGGGTGCATGTACGGCGGCACGGTGGCCGCCGCTACTCGGGAGAAGCGCGCCTCCATCCCGACCCCCGAATCCCGTTGCATATTGGCGAGTAGCGGCGCCGTCCCCGGCGCCGATAAAGATCAACGGCGGTGGGGTGCATGTACGGCGGCACGGTGGCCGCCGCTACTCGTGAATAAATATACAATTTGGCAACATCCATTGACTTGTCCGGATACAGATGCAAGCATTTTCCATGCCTGATGACAAGTTCCGTTTTTTCAGGAATCATGCTCCCCATTACCGACAGGCCGGTGCTGCATACTTCATCACATTCCGGCTGGCCAGCAATCAATTCGACCTGGCTCCGGCGGAACGGGACCTTGTGGCAGATTCACTCAATCACTTTCATCCGGACAGGTATTACCTGTTCTGCTGGGTTGTGATGAATGACCATGTACATGCTCTATTCCTCCCCAGGGAAAAGGAAGATGTCTCAAAAATAATGCATAGCTGGAAATCCTATACCGCAAATCGCTTGCAGCGACAGCATGGCAGGGCTGGCAGTGTCTGGCAAAAGGATTCTTTTGACAGAGTGATTTTCAGCGATAGGGAATTCAACGAAAAAGCCCATTACATTGTCAATAACCCATTGAAGCGCTGGCCGGACCTGAATTCCGTGGATGAATATCATTGGGTCGGCTGGAATTCGTTTTAGCGGCGCCGTCCCCGGTGCCGATAAAGATCAACGGCGGTGGGGTGCATGTACGGCGGCTCGGTGGCCGCCGCTACTCCATGCCGTGGGGGACCGTTGCCATGTTCGGCGCCGATGCGTATCAACGGCGGCGCGGTGGCCGCCGCTACTCCTCGCGCCTGGCGGGTTTGTTGAGGTAGAAGAACAGCAGCACGAGGCCGATACCCATCGGGACCGTCAGTTTCAGGGCTACGAATTCCATCAGGTCGAGGCCTTCCAGCCCGCTGCGCATGGCGCGGCCGAACAGCACGGCACAGGTCAGCATGATCAGTGTTGACAGGGCCAAGAGCCACCACTTGCGCTGGCGCTGTGGATCAAGCAGTGCCATGGCCCGCTTCCTCGCGCTCGATGCCGTCAATGCGTGAATGCGTCACGCGCCCGCCGCAGATTGTCAGCAGGGCGCGGCCCCGGCAGTCCCAGCCGGTGAAGGGGGTGTTCTTCCCCTTGCTGACGAACTGCTGCGGATCAACCTGCCAGCTGGCCTGCGGATCCAGCAGCACCACATCGGCCGGTTCACCCTCGGCGATCCGTCCACCGCTGAAGCTGACCTCCCGCGGGATGAAGTCGCGCATGGCCTCCGTTGTCATCTGCGGGATGCGGCCGCGTCGCCAGCCTTCGCGGCGGCCGTTCAGGATATCCGCCGGGCCGCTGGTCATCAGGCGCAGCACCTGCTCCAGCGTGATTTCGCCGGCCGTGGTGCTGCTGCCAACCACGTGCCGGTTGAGCAGGCCGAAGCTGGTTTCGAAACCGCTGAAGCCGAAGGGTGCCAGGTTCAGCTCGACACTCTTTTCGTCAAGGGTATGTGGTGCATGGTCAGTCACCAGGGCGTCGATCGTGCCGTCGGCAATCCCCGCCAGCAGGGCCTGGCGGTCGCGCTCCTCGCGCAGGGGCGGGTTGATCTTGGCCATCGTGCCGTATTTCCCGATGGCGCTGTCCGTCAACAGCAGGTGGTTATGCGTCACGTCGCAGGTCACGAGGCCGGGCATGCCTTCCTGCTGCTCGCGCGCCTTGCCGAAGCGTACGAGCTCGAGTGCCCCGCGGCTGGCCATGTGCGTGATCTGTACCGCCATCCCGGTCTGGATCGCCATCAGCACCGTGCGGGCCGTGCCGAGGTCCTCCGAGAGGTAGTCAATCCCGCTGTGGCCGAGCAGCGAACTCACCAGGCCCTCGTGCATCACCCCGCGCGCCAGCTCCATCACTTCAGTGTGGATCAGGGCGCGACTGCCGGGCAGCATGGAGAGGAATTCGAAGGCGTGCATGAAGACATCGCTTCTGAGGGTGTCACTGCCGTCATCCGTGTAGATGCGGACCCCCGCGCCGTAGAGTGCAGCAAGGTCCGCCAGGGCTTCGCCGCGGCGGTTGAGGCTCAGGCAGCCAGAGGGGGAGACGCGGCAGAAGCCCACGCGCTCAGCACGGTCGCGGATGTAGTCCGCCACAGGGCCGCGGTCCACCGGCGGGTCCGTGTTGGGCATGCAGACGACCGTCGTATAGCCGCCCGCCGCTGCCGCAGCCGTGCCTGTGCGGATGTCTTCCTTCCAGGTCTGGCCGGGGTCGCGCAGGTGGCAGTGCAGGTCCGTGAAGCCGGGGCTCAGCAGCAGGCCGTCAGCCTGCACCACGCGGCCTTCGAAGGTACTTGGGTCAAAGATCCCGGCCTCCGCCAGGCTGTGGATGCGGCCCTCCCGGATGAGAACGTCGCCGCTGCCGGCCATCTGCGTGCCGTCGAAGATCTTCGCGCCGTGGATCAGGGTATCCCTGTGCTTCATGTGCTCCTTTTG
>JAHEFU010000111.1 GCA_024645305.1 Planctomycetales bacterium | reverse complement strand
TGTATCCGTTCATCAGTGATGACGGCAGCAGGATCGTGTGCCTGTCCTATGACATCAACCGCCTGCTGCTGCAGACACAGTGCCTGGACTGGATGCGCCTGTACGAACAGCTGGTGGCCGGCCGGGCCAGTGCGACTCCCGAACAGAATGCAGATGACGACGAGAACATGCGGGTCTTCCTGCGGGCAGACCATGTAGCTCCCAAGCTGCGTGAGATGGGCTTCGATCCCAATACTGAAACCCCGATTGACGATGCGTCCAGGCAGGCAGTCAGCGACCTGTTCGACAAATACCAGGATCCGATCATGGCACTGCTGATCTGGGAAGACGGCGAAGCCCGGGCTCAGGTCCTGACGCCTTTCCAGGGCCAGGAAAAGTCCCTGCACTTCATCCTCGCCGTCAATGACAGCCACATCCTGATGGGTGCCAAGTCCCAGTCCGCTGATCCGCTTGACCCGCAGGAGATCTACCAGGTAGACCTGGCAACGGGCAACCTGACTCCCTTTGGGACCTACCAGGGGGCACCCAGCCTGATTGAGTTCGATGGCAACGGCGAGAACCTCATCGTGGCCTACAACCCTTTTGACCGGCAGAACAAGCGCATAGACACTGAGACACACATCCGCATGCTGCCAGTGGATGGTACGACACCGACGGACCGCAACCTGGGTGCCGATTTCTTCGGCTTCCTGGACCTCAACAGCGATGCCAGCGTGCTGGTTGGGCAGAACCGCGATGACCTCTGGCTGTATCGTGTTGATACACAGACAGCGGAGGCAACCAGGCTCAGCCAGCACTTCATTGATGTTGACGGCTTGTATCTGGACGGCCCCGGGAACAATGCCGTCTATATCGAGAATGGAATATCCTTCGTGACAAAAGTCAGCAACAATCCCACCGCCAGCCCGGACTGGGTGCCGGAAACCTACTTCGAGGAGTACCGTGGCAAGGTGCTGGAATTCCTGGACAATGCTGGCTTCGAGGTCCGTGATGACATGGTCCTGCGCTTTGAGGAGCGCACCGGCATGGGCGTCAGCGAAACCAGTATCGAGCTGTCCCTTGAACGAAACCCCGAGGATACTGTGCTGTTCCGTTATGACAACAACGATAAGACCTTCAGTTCCATGTGGTCACCCGTCCCCGGTGTGGTCAAGTTCAAGCCGGAACTGCGCCGCTCGGACCTGGATTACTACGACTGCGTGGAATTGGTGGAGGGTCTGATGGACAGGCTGGGCTGGCAGAATCCGGAAACACGCGAATCCTGGTTCCCCGGGGCTTCTCCACTTTACGATGGCAGCAGTGACAGCTTCATCGTGACAATCCGCGACGGCTACTGGTATGACCCGGCGGAGCAGCAGCACTGGGTCTTCAACAGCGAGGCCACAATGCGCATAGTCGCATCCAGCGGTGACATTGCTGAAATCAATTACAGGTCATTTGAACAGATCAACGAGAAGCAGCAACCCATCCAGGTGGATGTGTCCAAGGCGGACTTCCACATCCGCAACTACGGCGACCAGCCAATCCCGCCTGACGCACCACTGCGCTTTGATTTCGAGGGCGCCCGGCTGCTCATCACGGAGAAGAAGCCGGAGGTCGTCACTCCCGGTGACTACCGCAGCCAGATCCTTGACAGGATAGTCTACGAAGTCAATGCCTACATCCTGCCCGAGGATGAACTGGTGCTGGGAACCCTTGTGGACGCCGAGACCTTCGAAGTTCTGGGCCGCATCAACTACATGCCCCAGGGCAACCGCAACCCCAACGCTCCGCTGCCCGGTGGAGCCGGCAGCCCGGGCACTCCATCCGATACGGGCAGTGTAGGTCCCTGAGATGCTGAAGGTTCTGATGACAAATGACGACGGAGTCTGGGCACCGGGAATCATCGCAATTGCCAGGCGTCTGGCGGCGCATGCCAGCGTTGTGGTTGTCGCCCCGGAAAAGCCCAACTCAGCACGCAGCCACTGCATTACTCTGCATAAGCCACTACGGCTGAACCCGATGCCACCCTATGAACTTGATCCCGGCCGGGGCAGCCTGGAAGTGCATGCCTGCAGTGGCACCCCTGTGGACTGCGTTGTCCTGGGGCTTGACCATGTCTGCAGTGAGCAGAAGCCGGACCTCGTCATCAGTGGCATCAATGACGGTTACAACATTGCGGAGGACCTGATTTACAGCGGGACCGTCGGCGGTGCCGTGGAGGGAACGATCAATGGCATCCCATCGCTTTCCATCAGCCAGGGCAGTTTTCCCACGGTGGATTTCGATGCCTCCGCCGCAGTGATTGACCTGCTGATAGCGGCCTTGCTGTATGGCCGGACCTTCAGCTGGAACAAGCGCCAGCGTGCCCAGCTGCTTGATCAGTCAGAAGAGCTCACACCAGCCCTGCTCGATCTGGCGGCATTGCCGGAAGATGATGAATCCGCCTACTATCCCACGCCCGGTCAGTGGTACCCGGTTGGACTGAAGAACCCCCCGAGCCTCAACCTGAACCTGCCACAGATCCCCGCAGACCAGATTGCCGGGATGTGCTGGACGGTTTCCGGGAAACGTGACTATGTGGATGTGGTGCAGAAGCGCGAGGATCCATTCGGCAGGCAGTACTTCTGGATCGCCGGTGAGCGTGTCCTGATGGAGGAGGAAGCCGGGACGGATACCTGGGCCCTCTCCCACAGGTTCATTTCCGCCACGCCGATGCACTTTGACATGTCCAGCCACGGCGACCTGCAGCCGTTCATGGAACACTACACGAACCGTGGCTGATTCCACGAGTCATAATTAGAACCATGGATGATGCCACACGGATCCTTGACGCAGGCACGGCTGACTACCCGCTGGATGCGGACCTGTCCACCAGCGCCGAGCCCTGTCCCAACTGCACAACCACCATTGCGCCGGGAAATGCCTTTTGTCCCAGCTGTGGCTTCCAACGGGGCACATGGGGCAACAGTCCATCCGCCCAGACAGCCGATCCTGCAACGGAGGCGGACAGAGGTCCGGCGTTGTATGAACTTACCGACAGTGCTGGAAACAACTACCAGCTGCCGGAGGGCAGTACGGTGCTCGGCCGTGGAGAGGTTGACCTGCAGATAACCGATGGATACCTCAGCCGCCGCCATGCCAGTTTCGTGGCCACTCCAGATTCCCTCACCCTGACCGATCTCGGATCGGCCAATGGCAGTTTTGTCGGTGATATCAAGCTTGATCGTGATGTATCCCACGACCTGCTGGATGGCCAGCAGATTACCCTGGGCAAGCTTGTATTGACCGTTGCCAGGCTGGCTACGGCAAATGCAGAAAAAGCAGATACAGCGGACATTGCCAATCCTGTCTCAGATAGCGACGCCGATGATTCACCGGATGATGCAGTTGACAGCTTACTGGAATCCCCAGCCGAGGAGGCAGCGGACACCACTGCAGCCCAGCCCAGTGGCTGGCTGCTGGAGAATCCCGTCCACGGCACCCTGGACCTGTCGCTCGGGGAAACCACACTCGGCCGTAGCGCCAGCAAGTCTGATGTCGCAGTCGGTGGTGATGGTTACATCAGCGGACAGCACGGCCTGCTTGTGGCGACCGACTCAGGCCTGAGCTACATGGATCTGGGAAGCACGAACGGCTCCATGTTGAATGACGTGGCAGTGGCTGCCAACGAGGAAGTCACGCTGGCGGCAGGTGACCGCCTGCAGCTGGGCCAGACGGAGTTCATCGTCAGGCTGGCAGCCGAAGATCAGGAACAGCCGGCTGACTGAGTGGATCTACTGCCGGGCAGCCTTGATCTGGCGTGCCAGTTCAGGCAGGACCTCGAACATGTCACCGACAATCCCGTAGTCCGCTATCCTGAAAATCGGAGCACTCTCGGAATTGTTGATGGCCACGATCACCTTGCTGGTCTGCATTCCCGCCAGATGCTGGATCGCCCCGCTGATGCCTGCGGCGATGTAGAGCTGCGGATTCACGACCTTGCCCGTCTGACCAACCTGGTAGCTGTGGTCAATCCAGCCCGAATCAACGATGGCCCGGGAGGCGCCCATGGCAGCCCCGACCTCAGTGGCGAAGTCCCGCACAACGCTGTAGCCTTCGGCGTTGCCAATTCCACGCCCACCGCTGACGATGATGTCGGCATCCTTCAGGTCAATGAAACCGGCTTCCTTGGGCTCGATCACCGTGCAGCTGGCCAGGCACTGTGTTCCACCGCCGAGTTGCTCGATGGGGGCGGATGCCCCGCTGGCTGCAAGCGCGTCAAAGTTGCGCGGGCGCAGGCTGAGCACCTTCAGGCTCTCTGTGCTGAACTTCACGGAGCTGATTACCTTGCCGGCGAACAGCGGCTTCCTGGCAACAACGTCAGCTCCGCTGCCCTCCAGGCCGATCACATCGTTTATCCAGGCGCCGTCGTGGCGGGCCGCCAGCCGGGCTCCGAGATCCCGTCCGGTTGAGGTCTGCATCAGAATCACGAAGTCATAGCCACCGGCAGAAATGGCATCACTGACGGCAGCCGCAAATCCGTCTCCGGAGTATTCACAGCCACAGTCCACGGCAAACACCTTGCCGAGTGCGTAGCCGGCCAGCTCCTTGGCGGCATCACCGGACCCCGGTCCGAAGACCGCACCGTCCACCTCACCGCCAATCTGCTGCGCTGCGCTGAGCAGCTCACCCGCTGAAGCCTTGAGCTTTCCCTGGAACTGCTCCGCAATAATCAGAATCCTACCCATCATACCCTCCTAGATCACCTTGGCTTCGTTGCGCAGTGCGTCAACCAGTGCGGCCACCTTGGCCTCGACAGTCTCTCCCTCAATAATGCGGCCCGGCTGCTTTTCAGGCGGCAGCTCGGCACCGACAAACCTGACCTTTGCATTTGCTCCGCCGACGGTTGCAGCATCCAGGCCGAGGTCGGCCAGGGTCTTCTCCGCCACCGGCTTCTTCTTGGCCGCCATGATCCCCTTGAGCGAGGCATAGCGCGGCTCGTTGATTCCCTTGTCGGTCGTGAAGACCGCAGGCAGGCTGCCCGCGAAGCTCATCTTCCCGCTGTCGCCGTCAGCGCTGGCGCTGAACTTGCCATCGGCAATGGAGAGGCTCGTGATCAGTCCCACATGACCCCAGCCAAGCAATTCGGCCAGTGCAATCCCGGTCAGGCCCCAGTCATGGTCAACACCCTGGCGGCCGGCCAGGATGAAGTCCGCGCCCAGTGGCTCAATGGCGGCCTTGAGGACCTTGGCCAGCTGGATCGAATCGGCTCCGGACAGGGCATCATCCTTGATCAGGATGGCATCCTCAGCGCCCAGGGCCAGGCAATTCGTCAGATTCTTCCGGCTGGAGTCGCTGCCGATCATCACAACGGTGACGCTGCCTCCTCCGAGTTTTTCCGCCTGGAGGATTGCTTCCTCCACGGCGTACTCGTCATAGGGGTTGATGATCATCTTCACCCCGTTGAGATCAGGCTTGCCATCGCTGATCGTGATCCGGGCTTCCGTATCCGGTACTTCCTTCACGATTACGACAATCTTCATATGCTCACCTCGAAACGCTGTCCGGCTTGTCAAGCCGGAGTTGGACTGTAGACGGGACAGGTCCGCAACGGTGGTGCGGAACAAAATTCTAACATGTGAACCGAGGATGAATTCACGAATTGCCAGAGCCGGAGCACGCTTGCATCCAGTGTGCTGTGCTTAAATATAGGCGTGCCAGCTGTTCTCCTGCTCCACTTCGATTCCCGCTTCACCGCAAGTGGCAAGGCTGTGCTGATCACTGATGAATCGAGGGTGGAATGGCCCGTCCGCGGGCGCGAGGATGCCTTTGACAAGGTTCCCTCAGGCCAGAGGCCTCTTGTTGTCATCAGCGGACTGGGGGCGGACGACTACCAGCTGGACCTGCTGATGTCCGTCAGCCCGGGCGGACTTGGCGTGTGTTTCATGGATGACCTGTCCTATCTGTTCAGCCTGCCCCGGCCGGACGGGATCAATGAGCTGGCCAGCGCTTGGCAGTATGTCGGGAAAGCTCTGACCGGAATTGCAGATGACCTGCTGGCCCAGCTGGTCGAACTTGTTGCGGAATATTCGGATGAGTCACGTTTCGGCATGTTCCGGCATGAGCAGCAGAGACGGCACGATGCGCTGAGCATGCCGGGAGCTGGCAACGTCGAAATGGACCCCTGGTTTCCCGGGCGCAGCACAGGAGTCAGCCGGGAGCGGGGCAATGTCCCCAGTGACCTGCTGGAGAAGCTGTACCAGGCCCGCGAAAACATGGCGCAGGCCTTCAAGAGCTATGAGGAACGGCCCCAGCAGCAGGAGATGAGTGAAGCCGTCGCGGATGCGCTGGAGCAGGGACGCAGTCTGGTGGTGGAAGCCGGAACAGGCGTCGGCAAGTCACTTGGGTACCTGCTGCCCCTGGCCCTGCACAGTGCCAGGACCGGTGAACTCTGCATCGTCAGTACCAACACCATCAACCTGCAGCAACAGCTGGTGGAACAGGATGTCCCGCGGCTCAAGCAGATCCTCGGTGACCTGCAGGTGAATGTTTCACTGCTCAAGGGCCGGGAACATTATCTCTGTCTCAAGCGCCTGCAGGATACCTGGCTATCCAACAACAGCGGGGCCCGCCAGCGGCGCGAGCACGCCCTGCCGGACGGGGGCAGCGGACTGCTGTTCCTGCTGCACCTGCTGGTCTCAAGCCACCAGGATGCCAATGGGGACCTGGACAGTCGGCGTGCCCCGGAGCAGCTCAGGCTGGCGGACCGCACCCGCATTGAGCGCAGCCTTGACTGCAGCTTCCGTACCTGCCTGGGAGAGCGCTGCAACTACAAGGGCAACTGCCATTACTTCACGCAGCGCAACCGGGCACAGGCCAGCCACATCGTGATCAGCAACCATGCCCTGGTCTTCGCCCTGTTTGATCCTGCCGACGAGAACGCTGACAACATAGTCGCCAATTCCAATGTGATTGTCTTCGACGAGGCGCACAACCTGGAAGGCGCCATCACCAGCCAGTACACGGCTGAAGTGGGCAATGAACTGCCTGTGGACCTTGGCAACCAGCTGCTTGAGGTCCTGCAGCATGAAGCCATGAAACGCCGTCTGGCCCTGCCGGCGGAGACCGTCTCTGAAGCTGCGCGTGACCTGCTGGTCCGCATCCAGCGGCAGTCGCTGCAGGTTCCGGGCTGGATCAAGGCGGGTGTGAGTGTCGTGGAACAGGTCAACAGCCTGCTCAACCAGGCGGCTCTCAAGGGCCATGTGGAGGACGGGGAGAGTGACCAGCTGACCCCGGCTACCGCCACACCCAACCAGGTCAGGGTTATGGAGCTGCTGGGCCAGCTGGCCCAGCGCCTGCTGCCTGTGATTGACCGCTACCAGCGCCTGGTAGCTGACCTGAACCTGCTGTTCGCCAATGAGGAGGGCGACCTCTACATAAACGATGAGGGCCTGCAGATGGATCTGATGGACCTCAGGGTCAGCGTTGAGGAATGCCGGCAGGCACTGGAGAACTGGCAACCGCAGAATCCCGAAGCAATCGCCTGGTTCAATTCTGATCTGTCCAGTGCGGATCCGCGCTGGGACTACAAGACTGCGCCCCTCCATGTCGGTGAGCGCTTCCAGTCCCTGAGAAGTTCCAAGCACAGTGTTGTGCTGTGCAGTGCAACGCTGACAGTCGCGGACAGCTTCGATTACATTCGCAGATCCCTGGGATTCAATGAACAGGCCAGTGAACAGACTGACTGGTTGAAATTGTCCAGTCCCTTTGATTACGCCCAGCAGGCCCTGCTGGCAATTGCCACAAACATGAAGCGGCCGACAGGTGAAACCAGGGAAGCCTACCTTCTGCAGCTGGAGGAAGTGGTCATTGGCGTGACTGAATTGATCCAGGGGGGCACACTGGTGCTGTTCAACAGCTACCGTGACCTCAACCAGATCGCCGAGAAGCTATCCGGCACCATTGATGACTCCCGGCTTCTGATCCAGGGACGCAGCGGCTCGCGCTCGCAGATTGCGGATACCTTCCGCGATGGTGGCAGCCATGTGCTGCTGGCGACGCGCTCCTTCTGGGAGGGATTCGATGTGGCCGGGGATGCACTCAGCTGCGTGATCCTGGCCAAGCTGCCCTTTGCCAACTTCAAGGACCCGATCCACGCCGGGCGGCAGCGCCATATCGAATCACTGGGTGGAGACAGCTTCCGCGAATACAGCCTGCCCCTGGCAGCCATGCAGTTCAAGCAGGGCTTCGGCCGGCTGATACGCACGGCAACTGACCGGGGCGTGGTATTCCTGCTTGACAGCCGGGCAGCTGCATCGAACTATGGATCAGTGTTCATCAGCAGCCTGCCAGGCCCAAGGCTGATCACGGGATCTCACCAGGAATGTCTGGAGGAAGCCCGCAGATTCATGGAGGATAAGCAACATGTCACAGGTTGATCTGCTACTCGTTGGAGCGGGCCCCGTGGGCAGTCTGCTGGCCAGTGCCCTGATGCACAACGGCAAGCAGTTTGACTGGTACATCCGCAATGAGGAAGTCCGCAATCTGGCCAGCCAACTTCAGATCAGGTTCCCCGATGGCACCCTCAAGCCGGAGTTTGGTTTCGCGAATTTTCCAGACAAACTCCCCAAGGAGAAATACAACGTTGTAATCACCTGCGTGAAGAGCCAGCAGACGGAACACCTGATGGCACAGCTGCCCCTGGCGGTTGACGGGCACAGGCTGGCGGTGGCCAATGGCCTGATCCATGGTGACCACCACCTCGGTCTGCTGTACGGAGGGGCCTACCTCGACGAGGGTGTACTGGTCACGCGCAGCAGCAATACCCTGCTGATCGGCAGCCTGGGGAGCATCGTGGATGACAGCGCTTACTTCTGCGACCTGCTTGCCTGTGACTGGCTGAAAACCCAGATCACGGCAAACATAGAGATCCTGCAGTGGCACAAGCTCTGTCTGAACTGTGTGCTGAACCCCCTTACGGCACTTCTCGATGTCACTAACGGCAAAATGCTGGACAGTCTGGAATCTCCCCTGGTCCAGGGCATGATCTGCGAACTGCAACTTGTGGCCCACAGGCACCTGGGAAAGCGCTGGATCTACCGC
>JAHEFU010000110.1 GCA_024645305.1 Planctomycetales bacterium | reverse complement strand
CACTAGGTGTAATGGACACCACAGTCTCCTTGATATCGTATGTGATCCGTCAGCTTGTGAGCTTAACCCACAACAAGCAGATCCGTACTTAGCGTATTGAGATTTTCGGGGCCGTCGGCCCTTACGACAAACATATCCTCGATTCTGATTCCACCCTCGCCGGGCAGGTAGATGCCGGGTTCGTTGGTCAGCACATTGCCCACCCGAAGCTGCATATTGGCCACCTGGGCCAGTCGCGGCCCCTCATGGACCTCCAGGCCCACGCCGTGTCCCAGCCCGTGGCCGAACTTATCGCCGTATCCGGCATCGATAATCACCTGGCGGGCTACGGCGTCGATCTCCTTACCAAGTTTACCGGGCATTACGGCATCATTGGCGCTGTCCTTGGCCAGTTTCACGATGTTGTAGATATTCGCCCACTTCTCGGGGCAGTCCCGGAAGAATACCGTGCGCGTCATGTCGGAACAGTAGCCGCCCAGCAGCATCCCCATGTCAAAGGTCAGGGGCGTGCCCGGCACGATCCGTTCCTGCGTGAAACGGGCATGTGGCTTGCTGGAATTGGCCCCGCTGGCCACGATCGGATCGAAACTCGTGCCTGAGGCACCGCGCTTGCGGGCCCGATATTCGATTTCGGCCACGAGGTCAGCCTCGGTAGTATCAGCGCCGAGCGTACCCACGACTTCCTGCCAGACCACTTCGTTGAGCAGCACAGCAGCCCGCAGAAGCTCGATTTCCGCCTCGCTCTTGATCTCGCGCAGATCCTCGACCAGGCCTTTCGTGGAAACGAATTCATGGTTCTCAGCACTGGACAGCAGACCCCACATGTCATAGGAGACATTTGTGGACTCGAAACCGATGCGCTGGAGGGACTCACTTCCGGGCAGCGAGGGCAGGACGACCTTGATCAGGTTCTTGCCGGTGTTATCCACCAGCTCGAAGCTCTTGTCCACTTGCTGGGCCACCTGGGTGTGGTAGCGAAAGTCCGTCAGGAACCAGCGCTTTGTCGGAGTGATAAGCACCATGGCTGTCGAGCCGGTGAAACCGGACAGGTACATGATGTTGGGCAGCGTGGTTACGAGAAGCGCGTCAATGCCGGCTTCCTCGAACTTCGCGCAGAGTTGTTCGTTGCGTTGGTTGTACATGGGATTCCCAAGAGGAATGATGGCGCAATTATACAGTGTGGCGCGAGTGGGAGTAGTACGAATGGCTGTCCGGGACAGGATATATCTCCCGCAGGACTGGTATAATTCCACAGGTGCCCGGAGCCAGGATGGACCGGGACACCGAACCTATTGTCTTAGAAGAGTTCACGGACTCACATAAGTGAAGCGGGACCCCCAAGGGGCCTGTAGTCAGGAGTGTGACATGTCTGATTTCATAGTGGCGCGCCTGCGCCGCAGGTACCGGGATGGCGAACCCATCCATTCGGTCACCGCCTACGACTACTTCACTGCCCTCCTCGCCAGCGAAACGCAGATGGACTTCGTGCTGGTCGGCGACAGCCTGGCCAATGTGGTGCAGGGCCATTCCACCACCGTACCGGTGACGCTGGACGAGATGATCTACCACACGAAGATCGTCTGCCGGCACTTCCCGGCGGGCCGCGTGGTGATCGACATGCCCTTCGGCAGCTGCAAGGCGGATGCGGCATCCACTGTGCAGAACTGCGTGCGGGCCTTCCAGGAAAGCGGCTGCGGCGCAGTGAAGTTCGAAGGGGCCACGGACAGCAACATCGAGGCCACGCGCATCCTCACGGAAATGGGCGTGCCGGTGCTGGCGCATCTCGGTCTGCTGCCGCAGCGCGTGAACAGCGATGGCGGTTACCGCATGCAGGGCAAGACGGACAAGGCAGCCCGCGAACTGCTGCGCCAGGCCCGGGCCATGCAGGAGGCCGGCGCCTTCGCCGTGATCCTCGAATGCGTGGTGCCGGCAGCGGCGGAAATGATCACCCGCGAGCTGAAGATCCCCACGATCGGCATCGGCTGCGGCAATGTGACCAGCGGCCAGATCATCGTGATGCATGACATCCTCGGGATGCTGCCGGGCAAGGCACCCTCGTTTGCGAAGCAGTATGCCCAGCTCTTCAGCACGGCACTGGCAGCCGTGCAGCAGTACCGCGACGAAGTCAGCAGCCGCAGCTTCCCGGAAGTGGGCAGCGAAAGCGACAGTACTGAGCAGCCGGCTGGCAGCACGGCCTACCTGCGGAGCTGAATGGTGCTGATCGTCACGACAGTCAGCGAACTGCGCCGGCAGATCGGGCAGCTCCTGCGCGAGCAGCCCGGGGCGGTGGGCCTGGTGCCGACGATGGGCGCGCTGCATGCAGGGCATCTCAGCCTGCTGCGGCGCTGCCGCTCTGAGTGCAGCGTCACGGTCGTGAGCATCTTCGTCAACCCGAAGCAGTTCGGCGAGCAGGCCGACCTTGACAACTACCCGCGGACCCTCGAGGCGGACAGTGCCCTGTGTGCAGCGGAGGACGTGGACATCATTTTCGCGCCCTCCCCCGCCGAGGTCTATCCCGCGGGCTTCAGCACTAGCGTGCATGTAGGCGCACTAACGGACAGGTGGGAAGGCGAGTTCCGTCCGGGACACTTCGACGGCGTGGCCACGGTGGTTGCCAAGCTGTTCATGATGGTGATGCCCGAGCGGGCCTACTTCGGCGAGAAGGATTTCCAGCAGCTGGCCGTCGTGCGGCGCATGGCACAGGACCTCAACCTGCCGGTGGAAGTCATCGGCTGCCCGACGGTGCGAGAAGGTGCTGGCCTGGCGCTGAGCAGCCGCAATGTCCGGCTCAGTCCGGAGGACGTCCAGGCCGCGCGGCGCATCAGCCTGGCCCTGCAGCGCGTCCAGAGCTTCGTGCTCTGCGGAGAAACGGAGAGCGCCACACTCATTGAGGATGCGCGCCGGCACATGCTGGGAACGGACGGCCTGCTCAGCATCGAGTACCTCGCAGTGGTCGATCCGCGGGACTTCAGGGAGCGTCGCGGCCCCGTCCAGGCGGGGGACCGGGTGATCACCGCGGTGCGCTGCGGTGCAGTGCGGCTGATTGACAACATGGAGCTGCAGCCTGCGACCGCAGGCGCAGCCGGGGAACAAATACAGGCCGGACAGGCCACAGGAACGGGACCATGAAAGTGACGATGCTCAAGAGCAAGCTGCACCGCGCGTGCATCACTGACGCCAACGTCGAGTACGAGGGCAGCATGGGGGTCAGCGTGGAGCTGATGGAGGCCGTGGGCCTGCTGCCCTGGGAGAAGATCCTCGTTGCCAACCTCAACAATGGCAACCGGCTGGAGACCTACGTGATCCCGGTCGAGGAACCGGGGCAGATCATCCTCAACGGCGCGGCGGCCCACAAGGGCAGCACAGGCGACCGCATCATCGTGATGAGCTTCTGCGAGATTGAGCATGCCGAGGCGGCCAGCCACTTCCCGCAGAAGGTGATCCTCAACGAGCGCAATGAGATCGTGGAGCGCCTGGCCATGCCCCTGCGGGACAGGGAGAGTGCGCGTCCGGGCTGCTGAGGACCGTTCCTAGGGCAGCACGCGCAGGGCGTACTTCAACGCGCTGTTCGTCGCGTCATAGTAGGCGATCACTGGGTTACCGTTGACAACGGCCATGTCGCAGAACTGCCCGACATCCGGCGGGTCAATGTCCACATGGTCATCAACCGTGATGAATGGCCCCCAGTCTTCCGGTACCGCACCCTGCGGCGTGATGGCTTCATCGAAAATCAGGTTCCGCAGACTGCCCACCGTGTAGTAGCAAAGCGCCGGGTTTTCGGCAAGCTCAAGCAATGAGACGTACTGGCCAGCCACCGGCGGACCGCTGATTTCGATCCGATTCCAGTCGGAGAACGCCTGGCCCTGGGCTGTCTCGCTCCAGGCATACTTCAGGTCAGCATGCAACTGATCGTAGTAGGCAATTGCGGGCTTGCCGGCGATCAGCGCCAGGCTGGCATATCTCCCGACCGTGCTGGCACTGTCCGGATCAACGATGCGTACATTCCAGTGCCCCTCGGACTCACCGGTTACATCGCTGCTCCAGGCATAGCGCAGGCCGTTGTCAGCGTGGTAGGCCACCGCGGGTTTACCATCGATTTCCGCCAGGCTGCAGTCCACCCCGATCTCCGCGCTGCCATCGTGGTCAATCCGCACCGGGGCTGACCAGTCCGTGATCTGCCCGCCATGCAGGTCCGAGCTGCGGCTGTACCACAGTTCGTTCAAACCCGATAAGTAGGCATAGGTAATGGCTGGTCGGCCATTGATCATTGCCAGGCTGTTGTAGTAGCCGATACCGCTTTGCTGGTCCAGCAGGAAGTAGGACCAGTTTCCGGGGGAGGAGCCCGTGGAGTTGTTGCTCAGGGCATAACCCAGCACAATGCTGTTCTCGAAGTCGCTGTATGAGAAGCTGAAGGCGGGCCGCCCGTTGATTTCCTGCAGGTCCACGCCGCTTGCACCGCCGGGGCCGAAGCCGATGCCGATCTGCGTCCAGTTGCCAGGTGCCTGGCCATCCGCAGTGGAACTGATGGCATAACTGAGCTTGGGATCTCCGAGCTCCTGCCAGAGGATGGCGGGCCGGTTGCCAATACTGGCAATGCTCAGGCTCTGGATCTGCATGCCGTCATGGATGGTCAGCTGCTGCCAGCCGTCCTGGAAGTAGGCATGCAGCTGGGCCAGTTCCACGCTCGCTCCGTCCTGGGTCATGACCGCGAAATAGTGATAGCCGGCTGGTGAGACCTGCCAGTCGGATGGGAATGGCAGCGTTGTCTGATCAGTGTACGGACCACTGAATTGCCAGCGACCAGTGGAGTAATCCGCCAGGCCAATGTAGCAGCCCTCCCCTTCCGGACTGAGGATGTCAAAGAATACTGAGTCCAGATATTCAGGCTGGTCCGGAATCTGCCAGATGGCCCAGCAGCGCTCTTTGGCCATTGCGTCCATCTTCAGCTCACCGCCGGGCAGTTCCACTGCGTTGCCAGACTTAACATAAATATCCTTGCCCAGCGTAACGTCACGCGTCAGGTTTGAGGGGCTGTGCAGGCCATCCAGTTCGGCGGGCGGGGGCAGCATCTGCGACTCCTGCTGCGGTACGACCGGGAAAGTTTCCGGTGCTGTATCTGCAGTACACGCATTCAGACAGAGTATGGCCAGCATCAGGCAGGCCAGGTTGAAGCATTTTCCAGTCATCTCTCTACTCCTCTCACCACAGCAGCGGAGCTGGCAGGGCTGGTCCGGGTCGCAGGCATGATAGCACCGGGTTGCGCGGCATGGTTCAGCGCCGGACTCACACATCCGATATAGTTATGGCTGACAGCCATGCCCAATACAGAACCATACAAAGGTCCCGATAGCCTCGCCAACTACAACTATGCGGAATTCACCGCGGAGAACTTCGAGCCGCTGATGCGCTTCGAGCAGGGGCCGCCCCCCGGCAGCCTGCTGCGTGACTTCAGCTTCATTTCCCTCGACAGCGGCGAAAGCGTCAGCATGCAGGAGATCTGCCGGCGGCACCCACTGAGCGTGTTCGAATTCGGCAGTGTGACTTGACCGTACTGCACGATGGCGGGTCCATCAATGAACGAGGTGGCCGGGCGTTTCGCGGAGCGCGAGGTTGGCAGCTACTTCATCTATACGAATGAAGCGCATCCCGGGGAGCTGATCCCGCACCATACGTGCCTTGCCCAGAAGCTGGCCCAGGCGCGCATGATGCAGGAGCGCATTGGCGATACGCGGCCGATCCTCGTGGATACGCTGGAGGGCGACTGCCACCAGTACTTCGGCTCGATGCCCAACATGACCTGGATCCTCAACCGGGCGGGACGGCCGCAGTATGCCAGCGACTGGACGGACAGCGGCAGTGTTGCCAACGCACTGGAATACTACCTCGGCGTGGCCATCCAGCGCCGGGGCGGGGCTAATGTAACGGGCTTCAACGTGCGACGGCTGGACTACCGGGCCCGCAACCGCGAGCGTTTCTTCGAGGTGCTGGAACTCGGCGGCAGGGCTGCCGTGGAGCAGTTCGAGGCCATGTTCGGACCGCGCTGGCCGGAGGGCGACGAGTAGGTAGTAGAGTTAGGCCGTGAACGAAGCAACAATCCTCCCCTATGGCAAGTACAGCCCGCAGATCCATGAATCTGCCTGGATCGCCCCCGGTGCTGTGGTCAGCGGCGAGGTGCATATCGCCCAGAACTGCACGGTACTGTTCAACAGTGTCATTCGTGGCGACGTGAACCGCGTCGAGATCGGTTTCGGCAGCAACATCCAGGACCTCGTGATGCTGCATGTGGCGGATGCGCATCCCTGCATCATCGGACGTTACGTGACCGTGGGGCATAGTGCGATCCTGCATGGCTGCACCGTGGAGGACGGCTGCCTGATCGGCATGGGGGCCCGGATCCTCAACGGGGCGCGCATCGGCCGCGGCAGCATCATCGCCGCCGGGGCCGTGGTCGGCGAAGGCGCGGTGATTCCCCCGCTGTCAATCGCGGTCGGCATCCCGGCGCAGGTGAAAAGTGAGGTCAGCGAGCGCACACTCGTGAAGATCGGCGCCCGTGAGGCGATTGCCAACGCGGCGGATATCCCGGAGGAACTGCGCGGCCTGGCCGGCACACCCTTCGCGCGCAAGTACCGCCGCATCGCCCGGGCCTACATGGAGGGAAAGACCTACAGGCCCGGTGCTGGTGAGGACGAGCTGGACTAGTCCACCGGCAGGCCGCTTGGCACGCTGTCCGGCAGCAGGGCCGGCATCTGCGTAGCCGCTGCGGGATCCGTCAGGGCTCCGAGGAAGGCCAGAATCTCATCCAGCTGCTGCTCCGTGACTGACATCGGCTGGGCCGCGATCGGGTCGATCGTGGCCAGCATGTCCGTGATCAGCGCCTGGTCCATGTTCAGCGTCGCCCGCACATCCGGTTTGAGCGCCGTGGCATCGAAACTCTGCACACTGGTCTGGCAGTCCAGCATATGCCGCACGGCACTGCGCAGGTTGGTATAGGCCCCGTCATGCATCCACGGTCCGCTCAGCTCCACATTGCGCAGCGGCGGGGTGCGGAAGCTGAAGCGGTCGAAGGGCTGCTTCGATGTCAGCTGGAAGCCGGGGTCGATGCCGTCCTGCTTGCCGGGACCGAGTGCGGGCACCATGAAGTTGTGATGCTGCAGGTCCGTCAGGGCCGGGCCACTGTGGCAGCGGGCACAGCCCGCACTGCCGTAGAACAGCAGGGCGCCGTTCTTCTGGCTGTCACTGAGGGCGGAGTCATCCCCCGCCAGGTAGTTGTCAAAGGGAGTATTGCGGAAGCTGAAGCCCTCGCTTTCAAAGGCGGCAATCGCATTCGCCGCATGCTCGAAGCCGAAGTCCTGCATGGCCACGCCCGGAAAGGCGGCCTGGAACATCTGCTGGTACTCGGGGACTGCCATGACACGTTCCATCAGCGCATCCCAGATCCCGGTGAAGTCCTGGGGATCGAGCATGGCAATCTCATTGGGGTCGCCGAACACATCCAGGTCCCCCGGCATACCGCGCATCTCCGCATCGGAAGTCACGGGGAACATCGCCTGGGCGGCCAGCGCATTGTCCAGCCCGTCAGGCAGCTGGTCCATTGCCGGCGAGCGGAAACCACCATTGCCGTCATCGACCACGCGGCTGTCCCAGAACATGCTGGTGAACTCCACGCCGCCACGCTCGAACAGCTCGGGGGCATTGCGCGGGATGAAGTCCTTGCCGGCTCCGAGCTGGCGTTCGTGGCCGATGCCGCTGCCACCGACTCCGATGGAAAGGGACAGGCCGTCACTGCCGGCTTCGCGCGGGTCATGGCAGGTTGAACAGGACATGTCCCGGTTGCCACCGAGCAGCTTGTCGAAGAACAGGGCCTGGCCCAGCTCCACCTTTTCCGCGGAATGCTGGGGCAGCGGGGCCAGTTCATCCACACCGTTTAGTGTGAGGGCCTCGCGCAGCTTGTCATCCAGCGTGGGCTCAGGCTTGTTGCCGCTGCCACCGCAGGCCGCGCCGAGCAGTACGAGTGCCGTCATGGTCAGTATCAATCCGATGCGTTGCATGCATTCCCCTATTCAGGCAGTGGAATTCCTGTGTCTGGCAGACTGCCACTCAGACAGTGTAACCGGAAACAGTGAAATTGCACTATCAATCCCAAATGAGACAAAGCGGTCGGGAGTTTGCGATCTGGCTAATCTGCTGGAGAGTGCACCGGAATCAGGCTTGACCTCAGTCCGCATCAGTGATGATCACGTTCTGGCGTGGATGCGGGCCGAGCCACTTCACCGCGCCTGTTTCGATGTCATAGACCGCGCCCTTGACCTTCAGCGAGCCCTGCCTGACGAGACCCCGGACGACGGCGCTGTGGCGCAGCATGTCCTCGATGGACTGCCAGACGTTCTCCTCCGCCACGGCAGCCACCAGCGAGTCGCCGCTCAGACCCGGAAGGCGGGAGTTCACGGCACGGAGCGCGTCGCCGATCGGTGCCACCAGCTCGGGGATGTGGCCGTGCAGCTCGTCCCCGTTGGCAACCGCCGTGCAGGCCCCGCAGTGGGTGTGCCCCATCACGACCAGCAGCGGAGTGCGCAGGGCGTCCACGCCGTATTCGATGCTGCCCAGCGTGGCGGTGCGCACCACGTTGCCGGCCACGCGGATCACGAACAGGTCGCCGATGTGCTGGTCGAGGATCAGTTCCAGCGGGGCGCGGCTGTCGGAGCAGCCCAGTACGGTGGCAATCGGGCGCTGTCCCTCGCCACTTGCCGCACGGATATGCTTCACGTCCAGCTCGGCGTGCTCACTGCGGCCCTCCACGAAGCGCTGGTTGCCCTCCTGCATGCGGCGCAGGGCTTCGGCGGGGCTGATCTGTCTGTTCAGGCTGTCCATATCCTTCCGGCAGACTCGCTGCCGTGCCGGAAAGTATAGACCGTGCAGGGGGCTGGGCAGGCTTCCCTGCCCGCGTGACGACTTGCGATTGATTATCTGCTTTATGCTTGTGCAGGAAAAGCCGCCGGACCTGCCGGCGGGAAAATTGATCAAGCTCGTGTAACGACTGGAAGCCTATAATTCAGGACTTCTCACCATCTGATTCGGAACCAGCAGTATTGCCATCCTC
>JAHEFU010000305.1 GCA_024645305.1 Planctomycetales bacterium | reverse complement strand
CGGATCCAGCGGCTGCGTCCCTCCGGCAGATCACTCTTCCTGGGCAGAATATGCTGGATGTCCAGTCCGTCAGGGATTCCCGCGACAGCCAGCACTTCATCGACTGAACTCAGCCGGTTGCCCCGCAGGATGACGGTCCGCGGCAGCAGCAGCTCCTCGATATCCGTTGTCAATATGAGAGCGGCAAACACAGCCAGGCAGCCTGCAAATATGACTGCGCAGCGCAGCAGGAACCTTCCGGAACCGCGCCGGGCCACCTGTGGAAGCTGCGCCAGCACTTCCGGCTTGAATCCCATCGTGATCCTGCTCACAGTTCAGCTCCCTGGCGCTCCTGGCGCTCCACTGCCAGCAGCATAAGGGTTTCCAGCAGTTCTGCGTATTCCATCCCCACGGAAGCCGCCGCCATTGGCAGCAGGGACAGTTCAGTGAATCCCGGTAGCGTATTGGCCTCCAGGAACCAGTGCCTGCCGCTTTCATCAAGGATGAAGTCGATCCTGGCAAATGGCTCCAGTTCCAGTTCCCGGTAGATCCTGCCCGCGTCGGAAATGATGTTCTTCCTGGTCTCATCCGCCAGCGGGGCGGGACAGATGTATTGCGATGCGCCCTTTGTGTATTTCGCGCGATAGTCGTAGAAGCCCTGTTCCGGCCTGATCTCCACGACAGGCAGTCCAACCGGTTCAGTTCCGTGCCCGATCCAGCCGCTTGTCAGCTCACGGCCGCTGATGCACTCCTCGACCATGGGCCTGTTTATTCCTTCGCAGACCGCCTGGGCATGGTGCCAGCCGGCATCGTCATTGTCAAAGATGGCAACGCCGACACTGCTGCCCTGGTCCACCGGCTTGGCGACGAGTCTTTCTACCCCTGCCGGAATCATGCTGCGGATCGTGGCCAGGTCCGCCCCGCTCCACCAGCGCGGCGTGCTGATGCCTAGGGTCCGGGCGATACGCTTCGTCAGGAGCTTGTCCATGGCGATGGCGCTGCCCTTCACGTCAGCACTGACAAATGGCAGACCGACGAGCCGCAGGAGTCCCTGCCATGTTCCGTTTTCTCCCATGTTGCCGTGCATCATGGTGAAGACCACGTCATGCCGTACAAGGCTGGCCACACTTGACTGGGTGTCCAGGCTCAGGGACTGTTCGGATGGCGGATTCCCCGGGCCGAGGGCCTTGAAGTAGTCGAGCGCAATCCCCTGCTCGCTGATCACGGCCAGTGCTGTACTGAAACCCCGGCCTGCCAGTGCATCAACAACGGCGTGTCCGCTCTTTAGCGAAATCTCCCGCTCGCTGCTTGCACCTCCGGCGAGGACCAGTACATTCATACTGAGCAGTTCCTGACGGCGCGCGTACAGCCGGGAGCGAATCTGCTCTAAGGTCAATTCAACCCTCCAAAGGTCAGGGAGATTATAGCACTTAAGGGAGTTTTGTGGATAGCTTGTGGATAAGTCCAGCGAGGCTGCCTAGCCCTGCTCATCCATCAGGAAACTTGTTTCTGACATTTCAGCTGAGATCCGTTCGAGATCCACACCGGAAACAAGTTCAGCTTCCTTGCGCTCAAGTTGCTCCGCAAGGCGGTAACCCACCGTGTTAACAGTGCCAGCTCCGACGGTGAGAATCACATCGCCGGGACGGGAGCTGTTGATGACGTACTCATAGATTTCATCCAGGCCATTGATGCAGCGCAGGCGGCTTTCATCGTACTTGGCCTGGAAGAAGCGATTCAGGTAATCAAGGCCGATGCCCGCCATTGGCTTCTCATTTGCTGTGTAAATGGGGGCCAGGATGATTTCGTCAGCATTGATGAATGCAGGGGGGAACTGCTGCGCCAGATTGCGGCTGCGGGTGTAGCGATGCGGCTGGAAGATCACACGGATGCGGCCCTTGAATACCTCACGTACGGACCCAAGCAGGTTCTGGATCTCCGTCGGATGGTGGGCGTAATCATCTATCACGTGGATGCTGCCGGCATGCAGGATGTCATAGCGGCGGTGGATCCCGGGGAAGGTTTCCAGTCCGTAACTGCAGGTATCCGTGGAAACACCGAGGCTGCGGCAGACCACCAGGGAGCACAGGGCGTTTTGCATGTTGTGGTCGCCCGGATAGCGCAGGTTCACGACACCCAGCGGACCTTCTGTCCGGTGGTGGACCTCAAAGCTCAAGCCACCTTCACGGTTCAGACGGCGATTGGTGGCCTGGTACTCGGCCTCGGGATGGGTACCGTAGGTAATCACGCGGCCCTTGAGCAGAGGCATGATGGAGCGCACATTCTCATCATCCAGGCAGACAATGGACAGGCCATCGCGCCCCGGGCTGTTGAGGAATTCCACAAAGCTGTTCTTCAGATTGGAAAGCGAACCGTGGAAATCCATGTGGTCATAGTCAATGTTTGTCACGACGGCGACGTGAGGGTTGAAGCTGAGCATTGAGTTGTTGCTCTCATCACCTTCGCAGATGAAAATGTCGCTTTTGCCGTGGCGGGCGGATCCAAGCCCCTGCTTGAGCACGCTGCCGATCACGACTGTCGGGTCAAGCTGGGCAGCCATGGAGATACTCGCCACCATGGAGGTGGTGGTCGACTTGCCGTGGCTACCGCTGATCACGACGCTGCGTTTGCGGTCAGCAGCAAGGTAGGCCATGAACTCAATGC
>JAHEFU010000109.1 GCA_024645305.1 Planctomycetales bacterium | reverse complement strand
TCCGCGAGCATCTCACGACGTGCGCGTGCCAGTTCGGGCCAGCTGTCCTGCATGCCCTTGAGCAGCCGCGGTTTCACCTTCTGATTCTGTCTTTCTGCCATATCAAGCCTCACTTGCTTAACGGAGCGAAAGTCTACTTGCGATCCGGGAGCAGTGCAAGTCCAACCAGCAATTGGTGCGGCAGGGATTCTGAATCTATTGCGGGCATAGTGGATTATTCGTGTCCATTTGATGGTATTCTCACTACAGGATGCAACTGGGATTTACATATTATGACCAGGACTGTGCTGGCAGGTGGACCAACTGCTGTCACAGCTGAAGTTGAAAAAGGAAGTGTGATTATGCTCTTAGCTCACATCAGAAATGCAGTGGCTGTATTCTGGCTGCTGACCCTTGCTCTGACCGTAAGTTCCTGTTCGGGCAGCAGCGGACAGACCAGCCCTGAGAATCTCTCACAGCCGATGCTGGTCGTTCCCGCAGACCTGCCATCCCTGGAAAGCCTGGACCAGATCCATGGCACCAGTGCAGTGGACCCTGTCAATGTCGATCCCCTGACATTCCTCTTCAGTGGTGGGACGGTCACAGAACAGACACCGAACCTGCTGCTGGACAGCAAAGCCGGCACTACCAGCTGGGCCATGTATTCCGTGCCCACCGTCGGCAAGGAAGTGGTTTCCCTGTCAGTGAGTTTCACTTCCCCGGGTGACCCTGGAGTCTGGATGGCCTGCGCCAATTTTGGAAGCGGTCGCTGGGAATTCAAGCCGATGTTCACCGTGAGCCCGGCCGAATTCAGCGTTCCCGCTGGACAGGGGCCGGACTTCATTTCCACCCTGGGCAACTTCTTCTTCGTGGTCCTGAGCTTTGACAACCGGGATGCCGTTCTGACGGAGATCGTGGTTGGACTGGATGTTCCACCCCCGCCGACATACAGCATCAGTGGCACGGTCACGGACGGCAGTTCCGGGGATTTCCGCAGCCTGCAGGGAATCCTCGTTGCCCTGACACCTGGCGTGGCTGACACAACAACGGATGCCAACGGCAATTTCTCATTCAGTGGTCTGGAGGCGGGCAGCTATACGATTACACCAACGGACGATGGCTTCACGTTTGACCCCTTGTCCGTTAGTCCGACCATTACGGATGCTGATATTACCGGACTGTCATTCGTCGGCACACCTGTGCAGCAGACAGTCACCTACGACGCGGATATCGCACCACTGATGGACGGCAGCACGGGTGAGAAGTCATGTATTGGCTGCCACGGAGGCATCAGTCCAACCCTTGAGACCTTTGCACAGGTGAGTGCAAACGCCGATGCGATCAACCAGGAAGTCAACAAGTCAAGTGACTGGATGCCTCCCAACGGCTCCAAGTGGAGCCAGGACAACCTGGATCTATTCCAGGCCTGGATCGACGGAGGCAAACTGGAGCAGTAACTCCCTTTCCGCATAGCTTACCGATCTACTTACGGGGCCCGCTCAGGCGGGCCCTGTTTGTTTCTGCACTTTTCCCCGACTGTAGATGGAACCCGTTATTGATATGGTAGTCTCATAAGTAGGATGTTTATGGGATATGCGATCGGATCTGGATTACCCGATTGCAGTTGACGCCAGTACTGACACTGGAAATCCAGGGCCGGCTGAATTACTACAGATGAGAGGTTGCCATCATGGGAAACATGTCCCGTAACATACTGGCGGCACTGTTTGCCGCATTCACGCTTGCGCTATCCGCCTGTGCCGGAAATTCCGATTATCCCGGCAGCAGCCTGCTGACAGGTCCTCCGGTGGCTGACGGCCAGTTGCCTTCCATTCCCGGACTGGCTGGAGTACGTGAACCGAGTGTGGCTACGCAGGTCGCCCTGGACCCCACACAGTTCCTGTTCAGCGCGGGACAGGTCAATGTCCAGGGGGAGGATCTGCTGCTGGACACCGATGCCGGGACCGCCAGCTGGGCGATGTTCGGCTATCAGGCCGGCGAGAATCCGCTGATTTCACTGCGGCTGACTTTCTCATTTCCCAATGGCCCGGGTGCCTGGGTGGCGCTGGCTAATTACCAGACCGGTCGCTGGGACTGGCAGCCCAAGGCTGTCCTGACGCAGCAGACCTACCAGGTAAGCAGCAACCAGAACCGCAACTATGTCTCGCCGCAGGGCAATCTGTACTTTGCCGTGCTCAGTGCGGACGGAGCGGATGTGCTGATCACCGACATGCTGGTGGTAGTGGACCTTCCGCCGCCGCCGACATTCAGCATCAGCGGATCCGTGAAGGATGAGAACCAGACGGGCATCGCCGGCATCCTGATCGGTCTGAGCGTGGGTGGACAGCAGACCACCACTGATGGCAGCGGCAACTATTCCTTCAGTGGGCTGGAAGCCGGTTCCTATACGGTCACACCTACAGATGCCAATTTCGACTTCAATCCTGTTTCGCTCAATGCCAACGTGGTGTCCAAGGACATTGCGGACCTGAACTTCGTGGCCAGCCCCGTCCAGCAGACGGTGACCTACGTGGCTGACATCGCTCCGCTCATCAACGGCAGTACGGGCGAGAAGTCATGCCTGGATTGCCATTCAGGTCAGTTCCCGGAAGCCGGACTGGACTTTTCCACATACCAGGTTGTAAAGGACAATGCGGCTAACATTAACATTCAAGTCAACAAGTCCAGTGGCTGGATGCCCAAGAATGGTGCCAAGTGGAGCCAGGCCAACCGGGATCTGTTCCAGGCCTGGATTGACGGCGGCAGACTGGAGCAGTAGACTCTGTATGTACCGATGCAGGGAAGCAGGCCATCCGGATGCATCCCTGTCTGCTTCAAATACACGACCGGATGGGAATGGACCAGGACATGAACAAGCGAATTCTTTCATCAGCGATAGCCATGCTGGCGGCCCTGTTAGCACTTTCCTGCGGCGACAATCCCTCCATCGGGAATGCCCCGGCCCTTGACGGTGCCGGACTGCCGGAGAACCTGCCGACCCTGGCTAATCTGGACGCACTGCGGACATCCGCAGCCGTGGAGCAGCTGCAGCTGGATCCGCTGGTCTACATGCTCAGCGGTGGCACAGTCACAGCCCAGGCTGAGGACCTGCAGCTGGATGCTTCGGCTGACCCGGCGAGCTGGGCCCTGTATTCGCACAGCGCCGGTGACAACACCCTGTTCAACCTGTTGGTGGATTTTACGGCCTCCCCGGGTCAGTCCCTGCTGCTCGGAGTTGCCAATTACACCACGGGACGCTGGCAGTTCGCGGATCCCTATGCCTCATCCCCGGCGAACTTCTCAGTGAACCCAGCGGGCGGAACGGACTGGATCTCCCCGGCAGGCAACCTGTACTTCGTGCTGGTCAGCCGCCAGGGGCAGTCACTGCTCATCACGGACCTGCGCATCATCGCGGACGTCCCCGAGGAGCCGACCTATTCCGTCACTGGCAATGTGAAGGATGACGGCAGCCAGCCGCTTGCGGGAGTGACAATCACCGTCACCCCTGGTGGCGGGCAGGTCAGCACCGATGCCGCAGGGGACTACATCCTCCCGGGCCTGGTCCAGGGAGAGTACCTGCTGACACCAAGTCTGGCCGGCTACACCTTCAACCCGCCCGGAACGATCATCGGTGTGATCAACGCAGACATCAACGGCATCAACTTCACTGGCACCGGCCAGCCTGTAGAGACATACAGGATCAGCGGCCACATTGAGGATGACCAGGCCAGTCCGCTCAGTGGCGTGACCATGAGCCTCATCCCGGGCGGCAGTGTGCAAAGCGATGTCAACGGCGACTACGAATTCACAGGCCTCACGCCGGGGCCCTACCAGGTTAGTCCGGCATTGGCTGGTTACAGCTTCGACCCGACCAGCCGTCCCGCCATTGTGGTGGACGCTGACCTGACCGGGTTGGATTTCACCGGAACGCCGACAGCGACTTTCAGCATCAGCGGCACAATCCTTGACGACAACCAGGTGGCGATGCTGGGAGTGACCGTGACCCTGCTGCCTGACAACCTGCAGATCATTACCAATTCCTCAGGTGAATATGAGTACACCGGAATGGCGCCGGGCAACTACTCGCTGACACCGGACTTTGAGGGATACAGCTTCGCGCCTGTCAGCCGCGATGTGACCGTAGTTGACAGCAATATCACAGGCCAGGACTTCACCGGGACCGAGGATGCAGTCACCGTCAGTTATTCCGCTGATCTGCTGCCGATCATCAACGGTACGATGGGCAGCCAGTATTCCTGCCTGCCCTGCCATTCCAGTGGCTCCCAGCAAAATGGCCTGGATGCCACGGACTACAACGACGTCGTGGCATTCTCAGCGTCCATCAATGACAGGATCAACCGTGCCCAGGGTTCCCCGGGCTTCATGCCCAACGGCAAGACGAAGTGGCAAGCCGAGTGGTTGCAGGATTTCCAGGACTGGATTGACGGTGGCTTCGCACCCTAACAAGCTGTCCCCTGCTTTGGATCAACTCTGGTGCTCAAGCGAGCTGGCACTCGCTAAAATATGAGCGCCGCATGACTGAACCCGCAAAGACTTACACGGCTGAGGAACTCAAGCAATTCGATGGCAAGGAAGGCCGTCGCTCGCTTGTGGCGTTCAAGGGCCTGGTCTACGACGTTACCGACAGCAAGCTCTGGCGCAATGGGGTGCATGTGCGCAAGCATCACGCCGGGCATGATCTCACTGCGGAGATGGGCCCGGCCCCGCATGAAGCGGACGTGATGGACAGTTTTGAGATTGTGGGCCGCCTGGCCGTCGAGCCGGTAATCGAAGAAGCCCCGGTCCCCTGGCTTTGGGACTACAGCAACCGCCGGCATCTGCATCCGGTCAGTGTGCACTACCCGATCGCCCTCGGGATGGTGGCCAGCCTTCTGCAGGCGGTTTCGCTTTTCACGGACGCTCCGCTGGCCGGCCAGTTACGCTTCGCGGCTTTCATCAATCTACTGATATCAACGATCTTCACATTCCCGGCTGTCATTACTGGACTTAGCTCGTGGTGGTACGACTACAACGCCACCTGGGCCTGGCCCTACCTGCAAAAGAATGTGCTTTCCCTGTTGCTTGTGCTGGTCAGCTGCACGGCTGTGGGAATCTGGTTCGCAGCACCATTGACCCCGGGGATTGCCGAGGGCATGCTCTTCTGGACCTATTCCATCCTGGTCTTCGTCAAGACTCCCATCGTGCTGGGGCTGGGCTATTACGGCGGCAGGATCTCCTTTCCCGACTGAGCGATCAAATACTGCATCTACTTCAGGGGTAAACAGCCTGCGTCCTTCGCTAAAATATCTGCAGCCGGAGCACTGCACCGGCTCACTAAGGAGTAGTTGAATGCAGAAGTACATCTGTGAGCCATGTGGATACGTCTACGATCCGGAAGAAGGTGATCCGGACGGCGGCATCCTCCCGGGCACTGCCTTTGAGGACATCCCGGAAGACTGGTACTGCCCGGTCTGTGGCGTTACAAAGGACGACTTCGTCGCCTATGACGGAGACTGAACCTCAATTTGCCTGAACTCCCTGAAGTCGAGACAGTGGCGAGACAGCTAGATCCCCTCGTGCGCGGACAGCAGATTGGAGATCTGCAGATACTGGACCATCTGCTGGCTTTCAATGAGCAGGCTGAAGTGATCGGGTCGCGTATCCAGGCAGTACGGCGCATCGGCAAGGAAGTGGTGTTCGAACTGGAGCGCGCGGACCACCCGGAAGACGATTGGTTACTGGCTGTGCACCTGAGGATGACCGGCCGTCTGATCCATGAATCCGGCAGACTGGCGGAGGGCAGGGGAGAGCGGCACCTGCGTGCCGTACTGGAGCTGAAGCGGGGACGGGTGCTGTTCTACGACATGCGCCGTTTCGGTACCTTCCGCCTCTACAGAACCCTGGCGGATGCTCTGCCGGCTGGGCAGGAGCCCCTGGACCGCTCCTTCACAGCCACTCGCCTGAACAGCCTTATCAAAGGCAGTAACACAGCCGTCAAGGTCTGGCTGCTGCGCCAGGACCGGATCTGCGGCATCGGGAACATTTACGCCAGTGAAATACTGCACGACTGCGGCATTGATCCCTTCCGTCCCGCAGTATCCTTGAACGAGCCTGAACTCAACTCTCTGGTCAGCTCCACGAAAAAGATCCTGCGCAAGGCAATCCGCCACTGTGGCACCACCTTCAGTGATTTCCAGAACGCCAATGGTGAAGTAGGCGGATACCAGAGGTTCCTGCGCGTCTACCAGCATGCAGGTGAAGGCTGCCACAGCTGTGGTACTGAGATACTGAGGGCAGTGCAGGCCCAGCGATCCACTTTCTGGTGTCCGGCCTGCCAGCGCTGAGGAACCACTCAGGCTGAATGCCCTATAATGTACGCGCGCTAGCCCGGCTGTGCTGAGGGTGGACAAGCATCTGCTGTAGAGCGTTTCACAACGCACGAGGAGAGAAGACCGCATGAGCAAATTTGCCGACAACATGATCCGCAAAGATGCCTGGACCGGCTTGATGATGGGCAACCATGCCCTGGTCAGGGCCATGATCGAGTCAGGCGTAATGGTTGCTTCCGCCTATCCGGGGTCACCGACTCCTGAGATTGCGGCGGCAATCGAGATCATTCCCGAAGAACAGCGCCCCCTGCACTTTGAATGGTCCACAAATGAAAAAGTAGCGACCGAGACTGCATTCGGAGCCTCGATCAACGGGCACCTCAGTGTGGTGTTCTTCAAATCAGTCGGCCTCAATGTAGCCTTGGACTCAGCTGTGCAGCTCAGCATGCTGGACTGCACGGGTGGCCTGGTCGTGATCATCGGTGATGATCCAGGTGCGAACTCCAGCCAGAATGAGCAGGATAACCGCTACACCGGGCGCATGATGATGATGCCGATCTTCGAACCGGGCACGCCGGGTGAGACCTACAGCATGTTCATGGAGGCTGCAGAGCTGTCGAAGAAGCTCAAGCTGCCCGTGCTGTTCCGCATGACAACGCATGTCTGCCATGCCCGCGAGCTGATAGATTTCGGGGCTATTCCCGATTACGAATACGACTGGACTCCGCGGTTCCATGCGGAAGGCCTGGAGTACTGGCCGATCACGGCTGCAGTATTCCCGCTCAAGCGTAAGGCCTTTGCCAAGCTGGCGGCCGTAGAGAAGCATGGACTGACTTCCCCTTCCAACCGGGTGTTCTCTCCAAATGGCAGCGAGCCTGTCAAGGGGCGCAGGCTCGGGGTGATAACGCATTCCATCCCAGCCTACAGCGTACTGGAATGCCTGGATCTTTCCGGATCGTCCATTGACGTGCTGAAACTCGGAATCACCTTCCCGCTGTGCGAGGAGCTGGTCCTGAACTTCCTCAGGGAGCATGATGAGGTCTTCATCCTCGAGGAACTGGACCGCATCATTGAGCATGAGATCAAGGCGATGGCCTTTGACAATGGCATCACAACGAAGATCCTTGCCAGGCCCGATGTGGAGCATCTGATGCACGAATTCGTGCCGGAACGGGTCTGGGAACTGTTCAGCGGTTTCTGGCCGGAATGCTTCGCTCCGAAACCTCCACGTAATGCCGCGGTCGAGGACGTCAGCCCGCGGCTGGCGCAGATGTGTCCTGGTTGTGGCCACCGCTCGGCATTCTTCGCGATTCGTGAGCTGATCGATGAGGAATTTCCCACCACGATCACCGTGGCTGACATCGGCTGCCATTCGCTCGGCAGCATGAAGCCCTATGAGATGGGTTCTGTTCTGCTGTGCATGGGACACAGCAACGGCACGGCTGGCGGCATGGCGATCGGCAATGACAGCCGCAAGGTCGTCTGCTTCATCGGTGACTCGACCTTCTTTCATGCCGGGCTGCCGGGAATCATCAACAACATTCTGTATGACCGCAATGTGACACTGGTCATCCTCGAGAACTACACCACTGCAATGACCGGCCACCAGCCGCATGCCGCGACAGGTGAGATCGGGGACAAGATCAAGATTGTGGATGTGCTCGAGGCACTTGGCGTGAAGTTCCTGCGCAGCGTTGACGCCTACATGCAGGACAAGCTGAAGGACCACATGCGCGATGCCATGAATCACGACGGATTCGGGATCGTAATTGCCAAGCACCCCTGCATGCTCAAGTTCATCCGTGACAAGCGCAAGCGCGCCGCGGCCACCAAGGACGCGCAGGCCGTCAACCGTTAGAGGAGTAAATGACAATGGGATTACTGCCCCCCGTATATGTAGATGAAAGCGCCTGTGAGAAGTGCGGGACATGCTATGAGAAATTCTCATGTCCGGCGATTGGCCGCAAACCTGACGGACTGGCATTCATCATCAATGACCTGTGCAATGGCAACGGGTCCTGCATCCAGGTCTGCCCGAAGGATGCCATCAAGCGCCCCAAGAGGGAGGTGGCAGGCAAGTAATGAAGAGCTACAACATTTTCATGAGTGGAGTGGGTGGTCAGGGCATTGGACTGCTGGGTGAAGTGATGATCCAGTCCTGTCTCGCGGCCGGCTATGCGGTGCTTGGGGTTGACACCCACGGATTGGCCCAGCGAGGCGGGGTCGTGGTCTCACACCTGCGCATCGGCAACCGCGAAAAGCTGTTCACTCCACGGATCACACCAGGTGAGGCTGACCTGATCATCAGCCTGGAAAGGCTCGAAGCCTACCGGGCGATTGTCAATTACATGCGCGACGGGGGAACGGCTATCTATTACGACGCCGAACAGCAGCCGATCCACGTACGCATGGGCATCAGCAACTATCCGGATACCACGGACCTGGAACAGGCCGTGGCCGATCGCCACGGCAAGCTTGAACGGGTGTACATTGATGACCTGCCGGATGTGAGGATGCAGAACACGGCAGTGCTCGGACGGATCGCGAGTTTTGAGCTGGTGGAGGGCGTGACGGGTGACATCATCCGCGAACAACTGCTGGAAATCAGTCCCGGTGCCTCCCGCGAAGCCAACCTGCGCGTGTTTGAGCAGGCCTCCGCGGCCCGGGCCTGAGTCAGCTTGACGACGAATCAACCGGCGGATGCATGTCCGCCATTTTTTTTGAAAGGAGCCTGGAATGTCCTATCGCGATATACACGAGTATGTTGAACAGCGCAGTGCGATGAACGAAGTAGTGATGCGCCATGCCGGCCAGTCCATGAAGCGCTTCTGGAATCTGGACAGCGCCGTGTACAGGGACGGCGCGCTGCCTGGCAG
>JAHEFU010000304.1 GCA_024645305.1 Planctomycetales bacterium | reverse complement strand
CCCCGGCCAGCCCTTGCGACGGCCCCAGTATCGTTATCATGTTTACCGCCTAAGCGCCCTGTGGTCAAGCTGCAGACCCAGTCCCCCAGCCACCCGCTCCGCTATTCCCCAGCGCAATGGTCCATGCTAAGGTTTAACATAGGTTAAATTGCAACCCGCGCGGACACCGCCACAAGCGGCGCATCCGGGCATGCAGGAGAGTCAGGCATGCATGACATATTCAGTCTGCCCCCGGAGGGCTATCCCGAGGAGCTGCTCCCCATCCGCCAGGAGATCCTTGCGCGGACCCAGGCCGGGCATATTGATTCCGCCTTCGAGATGTACCAGTTCGAGCTCAGCCGCCTGCAGGAACTGGGGATTGCGGTATTCGCACTGCCCCGCGAGCATTTCGTGCTGGAGCACCGCCTGGGACAGCTGGACTTTGCCACGGAACAGGCGGCCGTTGAGCAGACCATTGAGCAGCTGGACCAGCTCAAGCTGGCGGCGGGCTTTCCCCCCGAAAGGATCGCCGACCCGCTGGGCGCCGGCAAACCCGCCGACCTGCGGGAGCTGGAGGCCCAGATGGAGCGCAGCGCGCAGGGTGGCGACATTCCGCAGAGCCTGGAGCTGTCCAAGCGCTGGCTGCAGCTGATGCGCCATTACGGCTATCCCCTTCCCGATGACGAGGAGGCCGTGGAACTGTACGATACCGCCCTCGCCCAGGAGCAGGCCCTCAACCGGCAGATTCCCACCGAATACCTCGCCACGATGCGCGCCCTGGCGATGGCCCTGTACCACGGGGACATCGATGAAGCCATGGTCCAGCACGAAAAGCAGCTCGTACAGGCAGTCGAGCTCGAAATCCCTGTGCCGCGGCTGACCCGCGAATATTTCGAGCTGCAGCACCGTATCAGCCAGGCCGCGCGGCAGAATGACCAGACGGAGCTGGCCCGCCTGCAGCAGGAATTGGCCGCACTGCAGCCACAGGGGAGCCAGGGCCTGGAAATGTTCGAGGACCCCTCCGGCGTAATGGGCCTGCCGCCCGCGTATGTTGAACTGAGCAGGGCCACCAGTGCCGCCTTCCAGCGCGGCGACACCGCTGCAGCCGTAAGCCTCAGCCGTCAGATGCAGGAAATGCTGGAAAGCAGCGGCAGTATCTTCAACATCATGAACATCATCGAGAACGGCAGTGAATAGATGCGCCATACGTACACATTGCGCGGGCCCGGGACTTATCCCCGCGCTGTCCACGGCACCTCGCTATAATCTCTAGGTGGATCAGGATCAACAGCCTCGCGAGGAACCGGCCCCCGGGCAGTCTCCGCCCGCATCCACCCGGCCTGCAGGCCGCGTGAGCACTGCCCCGCCCGAGGATCCGCGGGTGCGCCTGCTGCTGGCCAAGCTGCTGGCTACCCTGACCGGCATGATCATCGGTATGGCTGTGACCTTCGTGGTTTCCGGCCAGTATTCCCCGGACTTCATTGCCCAGATTGAAACCGCTGATGCGCAGATCAAACAGGCCGAAGCCGATAACGTGGATAAACTGCCGGTCCGCGAAAAGGCCCGGGAAGAGAATTCACAGGCCTATGAGGCGATGGACCGGATGGCCCGTGAGTTCCCGCCGATTGACAGCTCCGGAGAGGAACGGACACTGCTCAGTGACTTCAGTGACCGCTTTGATGAACTGAAGAAATCCCGCGGTGGAACCCTGGCTGTGATCAGGGCCCTCGAATTGGATGTCAGTCTGCTGGTCCCCAAGCAGTACAGCATCACGGTCGAGGATGCACTGAACCCTGAAGTGGATCCGCAGCCAGGCTCCGGTCTTGGATACGACCCGGAGAAGGTGCTCGATCTGGCCCAGATCTACCTGACCTACAGGCGTACGGAATACGATGCCAACGAAGCATCCAGCCAGATCAATTTCAATAACCAGATAATCGACACGAACACCCAGACCAAGCAGGACCTGGAATTCAGCCTGCTGCTGCTGAATCTCATCGGTCTGGCGATAATCTTCTTCTTCACCCTGCTCGGTTACCTGAGCTATCCGCTTGCCAATCGCGTGATCGGCTTCATCACCCATCGCTGGGAGAGCCTGGACTTCATCTCATCGCGCAATTCGGCGCAGGCGATCTTCGGGTTCTTCGCCGGGCTGCTGCTCGCCGTGATCCTGCTGCTGGCGATCTTCACGACTCTCGGTGGCCAGATGAGCGTGCTTGACAACGGCTGGTTCAAGCTGGTGATCGGCATCGTTCTCGTGGTGATCATGGGCGGAATCGGTGCCATTGCCGGGGCCACCTACTTCGGGCCACGTGAGGAGCTGGAGGTGGTCGATGCCTACGCCGCGTTCCGCCGGATGGGTCCCCCCAAGCTGCTGGACACCAGCGTGATCATCGACGGGCGGATCTACGAGATCGCCCAGACCCGCTTCCTCGACGGCTACCTCGTCGTCACCGGCTCCGTGCTGCGCGAGCTGCAGACCCTCGCTGACAGCGCCGATGACCGCAAGCGCACCAAGGGCCGCAACGGCCTGGAACTGGTGCAGAGGATGCAGGATGACAGCCGAATAGACCTCAAGATATTTGACGACAGCCAGTTCGACAGCCAGGCCAACGGCACCGACGACCAGCTGATGATCGTCTGCCGTGAGATGGGGGCACAGGTCGTCACCAATGACTACAACCTCA
>JAHEFU010000108.1 GCA_024645305.1 Planctomycetales bacterium | reverse complement strand
TAGCCATCCATGCGGTCCATCGAGCCGACACCGCCGTCAGGACCGACACTGCCGTCATAGTCATAGTAATCCGGCAGACCCAGGCCGTGCCCCGTCTCATGGATCACTACGTCCGCACTCCAGATGTTGGGCTCCGGAGGATTGCCGCCGAAGTAGTAACCGCGTTCCCACTGCCAGGAATAGCTGCCGAGCCGCACGCCGTCATAGGTCTTGCCGTTGCCCATGCCGGTGTGGTAGCCCCACCAGAAAGTGGCCCAGTCCCCATGGGGGCCTGTCCAGATCACGATGAACTCGTCCACCACGCCGTCACCGTCGTTGTCATAGTCATTGAAGTCCAGCCCGGCGGCATCGGCGGCATCGCAGGCTTCGAGGATCAGTTCCTCACGCTTGCCCCCGCCGCTGTTGTCATCGGGGTGGTAGTAGGTCCTTGGGTTCTCCGCCATGTACCAGCCGAAGGTGTCACCATCAAGTGTGCAGGCGCCGTAACTGGCCTGGTCGTAGAACCAGCGCATGCTGCCCAGGTGGTAATCAGGCAGCGGAGTCTCGCTGTAACAGACGTCATGGATGGACTGCGGATCGAAATAGTGCGGATAGTCACTGAACTCGATCAGGATCGTCAGCATCTTGTTGTAGCCGAGGCTCGGGATCGTGGCGGTCTGCTTCGGCTGTGGATGTCCCAGCACAAGCAGGTCACGCTCATCAACCGTACCGTCGTGGTTCAGGTCCAGTTCCACCCAGCCAAGTTCACTGCTGGTCATCCGGCCGATGTCGCTGGTGCTGCGTTCGTCCAGGCTGCGCCCAAGGTTGGCAGCAATCATGTCTGCGATCTGCTGGGGGTTTGTCTGGCTGAGGTCCAGGGCTCCCCGCTTGGGGCGCTTCTGCTCGTGGTTGCCAAGCTGGCGGGCGAATTCGATTGCATCGTCAAGGCTGCCTTCCCGTTCCATCCGTTCGATCATGCCCGGCTCGGGCGGGTAGGTGGCCAGGGCACTCTGGCTGGCCAGCAGCAGGAAAAGCAGTGTCGTCAGCAGCAGGGATAGTCTGTTAATGTGCATCACGCCCACCCGCGCTGGTCTGCACGTCAAAGCCCAGGTGATGGCCCGCCTGGTCGCGCAGCTGGAGGAATTCCCGGTCGCTGCGGAAACTGATGCGTCCGGCCATGGATCCGGGTTGCTTCAACCGGAAACGGATCCTGAACAATTCCCCCTGTCCCGGCTGGATATCTCTCCCGCCGGGGAGGGCAGTGAAGGCGAGTGGCAGGAAGCCACTGTTGTCCAATTCTGCAATGCGTACCATGTCTGGCTGGAACATCGCTCCGGGACTGATTTCCACGGGGGTCATGGACTGGCTGTCATACAGCACCCGCAGCACTCCCTGATGGACACTGTCCACAAGATCCAGGCTGATCACAGCGCTGAATTCCTGGCCTTCCCCCAGATCATCTATCGCGGGGACATCCAGGATAACCCGGTTGCCCGCTTCCTCTGAGGTCACTACAGGCTGCAGCAGTTCCTGCTCAGACTGGAGTTGTTGGACAGCTCCCTGTTCATTTACGTCTGAAGGGGAGACCGGTATGCTGAATCCATTACCACCACAGGCAATGAACACGCTTGCGGTAAGCAGCAGCACCAGACCCAGCACTGCCAATGCCAGTTTGCTTCTGTACATAGTGACTCCTCGCTAGGGAAATCCAAACCTGCCGGTCTGTGCATTCCCACTGAATAGGGTGCCTCAGGGATCCAGATCAGACCTAACCTCACCCAGTTAATATTATATATGCCAGTGCCGTTTTATGCATGCACCGGTGAGGGGGCTGGCGTCAGGGAACTGATTTCCGGTCAATCACGAATCCAGGCAGGCCAGAGTAATCTGCGACATTGGAGCTCTGCAGGGGGGGCATCCAGGCAGATTGGACAGTCCATGCTGTCTGGTTGATGCCGGCTTCCAGACCACCCCTGGCAGCCGATTTTCCGGGGACCGCGCCCAGGACACATCTGCTAGCATTGCCGGATGTCCCAGGACTACCCCAGACCTCCTTCCAAACGGGCTGCCACGGCGTTTTTCAACAAACTGGCCAGGCTTTATACCACCCACCCGCTGGATGTCACGGCTGACGAGCCGTTTCGCGTGCTCGTGGGTACCATCCTGTCATCGCGCACGAAGGACCCGGTCACGAATGCCGCGATTGCCAGGCTCTGGGCGGTGGCCCGGACACCTGAGGACATCCTGGCGATTCCGGAACAGCAGCTTGCGGAACTCATCAAGCCAGTGGGGTTCCACAATGCCAAGGCGCACAACCTCCATGGCATGTGTGAGATGCTGATCAATGAGTTCAGTGGCGAGATACCGCGGACACAGGAGGAACTCCTGCAGCTCCCCGGTGTCGGACGCAAGGTTGCCAACCTTGTGCTGAATATCTGCTTCGATATCCCGGCGATTTGTGTTGACACCCATGTACACCGGATCTGCAACCGCCTCGGATGGATCTGCACAGACACTCCGGAACAGAGTGAGTTTGCCCTGATGGAGTTCATTGAGGAAAAACACTGGGCTACGCTCAACCGGGTCCTGGTCAACCACGGCCAGCAGGTCTGCAATCCCGTCAGCCCCTGGTGCAGCCGTTGCCAGGTCAGCAGCCAGTGTCCAAGGATCGGTGTCAAGAAGTCTCGCTGAGGGTGACCTGTCCGGCAGCAACCTGCTCAGCCTGCAGGTGGATCAGTCCAGTTCGACCGGCGTGAAGGCTTCGTAGAATTCACTGTCGCCCCACATCTCATCCGTCTCCGGCTGTTCCCCGGGCATCAGCGGGGCATTGTCCCAGCTGACAATGTCAATGCCATAGTAGAAGTGCCTGAGAATTGCCTGGAAGTCCATTCCGTCCTCCGCCAGTTTGCGCGCCCCCCACTGGCTCATGCCGATGCCGTGTCCGTAGCCATCCCCGCGGATCATGAAGCCACTGCTCAGTTCTGTCCGTGCCATGCGGGAATTGACGACCTGCACCTCCGGTAGCGGCTCTGCTGCAACCGGTGGCGCACCGGCTTCAGGTGAATCCGGCAGGCGGATCGTGTCCGCGGTGTCCATCCAGCCGCTCAGTAAGTGCATCTCGCGGTTGCACTGCATCAGGGAGCTGCCATCGAAGGCATACATGCTGCGCATCTTGATGGTGCGCTGCTCACTGCCGCTGGCAACCCAGGGCCTGAGCCAGCCAAATGATTCGCTGGTACGGAACCCTCCGTCCTCCCCCTGGAAGGAGATACTGTCCACATGTACCTCTGTTGCCACATTGCTGGCATCGGTATCCGTTGCTGGAGCTTGCTCCGGCGGAGCACTCGCGATCACGGGGGTGGGTTCACCACCGGCAGGATAGATCCGGCAGCGCGTGCTTTTCATCCGGCTGCGGCCCAGCAGCTTGCGCAACGTCGTGCCATAGAGTTGCTTGCTGTCATTGGCACCATGCACGATCAGTGACAGCAGATGCCCGCTATGCGCGTCGTATTCCGCGGTAACATCCTTGATCGGGCCGATCTCGGCACCGCTTGAACTGACAAGTGCGGACAGTTCCTCCAGCGTCATGGAGAGTTGCCAGCCATGGTGGGGGGAGTCCGGATGATCGCTGGCCACACTGCGCAGGTATGGGGCATCACCCTGTTTTGTCATGCCACCCGCGCAGGCGCAGTAATACGCTGTGATCACCTGGCCACCGTACTCGGCGATGAGCCCGGCGGTTTCGTCCACGGCCCGGGTGCTTGCGGCATGCTCTCCCCCGACACCTCGGTAGGCCTGGTCGGAGACGTTGCCATATACGTCGTATGTCCGTTCCATGTTAGCCAGGATCCGGCTCAGGGCATAGGTCCGGGCTGCCACGGCCTGGCACTTCAGGGCCTCGACCGGCCAGCTGGGTGACATCTCCGCAGGGACGACGCCATAGAGGTATTCCTCCAGCGGCAGCACGTTTAGCACCACGATCCTGCCATTCTGGCCGACGAACAGCTCAAGATGTCCGCGGAAGCCCTGCCCCGCATACTGGACATAACCCTGCTGCGGTCTGGCAATAAGCCGTGCGGATGTGAAGCTCTTTCCGTCCAGTTTCAGCTGCAGCCTTCCCCCGGAAGTTGACACCTCGCCAGGATTCTGACTGGAGTGCAGCGCCTCACTGGCCGTGCTCCACTGCAGCTCTCCCTTGATTCGTGCCGAGGTGGATGAGTCATCCAGCACGACCCGGATCTGCTGCTGGCTGGTTGCCTCAGCCGTACCGCACAGCAGCGCCGGCAGGATCGTCGCCAGCGCGAACAGGCAGGTTGGCAGCAGCAGTTTCATCTCATTCCCAGCGCATGTGGTAAATGCGCAATTCCGGCCCGGCCTGGACCTGCAGTGTGTTGTTCCTGCCCCACTGCATCCTGACGGGCCACCATTCAGGTGGCAGGTTTCCATAACCATCGACCTCAGGCAGCCAGACATCGTCAGTTTCTCCGCTGCGCAGGTCAATAGCCAGCATTCTCTGGCCCTGGCCCGCCAGGTCGCCATCGCGATCCAGCGGGTGGGTGATTGCCAGCATGGTGCGCCGGTCCGGGCTGAGCAGGAAGTCATCGGGATATATGCCGGCAGGCATATCAAGCAGGGTATGGGAATCCTCGCTCCAGCTCTCGTCATACCAGACCAGTTCGAGCGGGTCAACCACGCCGTCACTGACGCTGTAATCAGGCCAGTAGTATTCCGGGTCGCGTATTGCAACCAGCAGGTAACCCCGCGGCAGCAGGTCGAAGGCTGCAAGGACATAGCAGTGGCGCAGGGAGAATGGCTGGACCTGGTAGGGGTGGATCACTGTGAATCCGCCGGTCATTATCTCGCCGTCACCCCGCGAAACCGTACCAAGCTGCCAGTCAATGCCTTCGAAGAATCGTTCGCTGCGCCAGTCCGCGGCCACCTCGTCGACCCAGTCCCGCTGCCAGATCTCCGTCAGGGTGAATTTCACACGCTCTGAGCGGGCCTCGGCCTTGGCCGGGACAAGCAGGAGCATCGCGAGTAGCACCAGCCAACGCATGGCAGTATGGTAATACATGTAGGTGCCTCGCTTCACGCGCATCCGCCGGCCCTGGCGCAACTGGGACATCACCGCGCTGAGACGCAACCTCGGTGTATACGTTCACATACCATTTTGTCCCGCTATCTGTTCCTACTGCGACTTCCTGAAGTTTGGTCCCCGGCGGCCCAAGGGCCTGGATGAAGCCAGCTACGAAGCGACCCTCATGAGCGAGATCAAGGCACGAGGTGCCTGGCTGACACAACTGCTTGCCGGCAGTGGCCGGCGGGTGGACAGCATTTTCATCGGTGGGGGCACACCCACAATGCTGCCTGCCCGAGATCTGGCCCGCCTGGCAGATGCACTGCTGCAAAGCTTTCCTACAGCCGGTGGCCCCGTGGAATTCAGCTGTGAAGCCAACCCCGACACTCTGGACAGGGAAAAAATCAGTACAATGCACGACAGTGGCATCACACGCCTGTCAGTTGGCATACAGTCCAGCAATGACCGGCTGCTGAAGTTCATGGGACGTACGCATCGCTGGCGAGAAACCCTGCCTGTGCTTGAACAGATTGCCATGGGACCGATCAGTAACTACAGTTTCGACCTGATATACGGCCTCCCCAACCAGAGCAGCGCCAATGTAGCCAATGCCGCACGCGACCTGCTGGCCTTCCGCCCACCGCACATTTCCGCTTACTGGATCGTAGCTGAACCGCACACTGCCTACCTGCGCTGGACAAGACAGTTCCCGCGCCAGATTCCCTCCGACCAGCGGGTCCTCCGGCAACAGCATGATGTTGAATGCTTCCTGCGCGGATACGGGCATTACCGTTACGAGATAAACAGCTATGCCCTGCCGGGTTGGGAATGCCATCACAACATCCGCTACTGGCAGGGCGGTGACTACATCGGACTCGGGATCGGGGCCGCATCCCGGATCGGCAAGACCGTGGTCAACAATGCCAAGAGCCATGTGGTCTGGCACAGCTCCATTGATGGCATCGGAGGTCCCCGAGATGCCCTGCTCGAGGCAGCCCTGCTGGTTGATCCGCAGGCAGCGGCCCCTCCGGCTGATGCATTCCTGCGAATGCGCAACCGACTGGGGCCAGAGCGGTCCGGGATGGCAATCAAACCAGGCTGGATCACTGATGGCCTGATGGATATCCATGAAGGTAGGCTGGAGGTATCTTCGCGGGGGCTCAACCTCTCAGAGCAGTATGCTCTGGAGATGGATTCCTGAGTTCTCTCGCCGCCGAAAATGCTCCACAGGGCAATAATGATTAGCAATCCAGCTAAGTAAATGGCATGTTCTCATGAATACTGGGAGAAATTCCCCGAAACTGAGATATCGCACCATATACCAATGGTAAACTTCTTGCACCATTGGAATGCATCCCGGTGTGGAAGGACCTTCATCTGTACTGCTTAGAGCCAGTCCGGATGGAGGCTGTTTTATATTATATTGTCAGCCGGGAAATTAAGACAATGGGCTAATCAGGGACATGGATAATCCTGACCAAGTATTGGATTGTCAGAGCCTGGCCTTCATGGAAGGCCTGTATGAGGACTACCTGAAGGATCCTCAGAGCGTTTCCGACAGCTGGCGCAGATATTTTGACGCCTTCGAGGGAAATGGTGATACCGGTGCGCGTAGCTTCCAGGCGGGTCCCAGTTTCCCCTCCCGCAGCATCTTCAACCAGGCTTCATACAATGGCGGCAGTGCAGACATGGCAGCCGCAGACCTGCAGGACCGTGTGGATCAGCTGGTACGCCTGTACCGTGTGCGAGGCCACATGGTGGCCCAGCTCGACCCCCTCGGGCGGCCGCGTCCTCACTTCGAGGAACTGGATCCCGACTATTACGGCTTCACCGAAGCGGACATGGAGAAGGAGTTCAGCTCGAAGACCATCGCGGGACCGGACACCCTGACCCTGCGCGAGATCATCGAGGCGATGCGCGAGACCTACTGCCGCTCCATCGGTGTGCAGTTCATGCACATCAACTCCACGGAGAAGCAGGACTGGCTGGAGCATCGCATGGAGAGCACGCGCAACCGCATGGAGATGAGTCATGCGATGCAGCGCAAGATCCTCTCGATCCTCACCGATGCCACGATCCTTGAGGACTTTATCTTCAAGAAATTCATGGGCAAGAAGAGCTTCTCGCTCAGTGGTGGCGAAACCCTGATGCCGCTGCTGTACCTTGCCCTGGAAAAAGCCTCGGAAAACGGCATCAACGGTGCGATCATCGGCATGTCCCACCGCGGGCGCATGAACGTGCTGATCAACCTGCTGGGCAAGCGGCCCTACGAGATATTCCAGGAGTTCCTCGGCACGCATCCGCACTATGAGCAGAAGCGCGGTGACGTGAAGTACCACCTCGGATACGGCACATCGTACAAATGTGACAACGGCAATGAGATGTACCTCTCACTCTGCTTCAATCCCAGCCATCTCGAATTCGTGAACCCGGTGGTCAGTGGCCGTGTGCGTGCCAACATGGACCGCCACGGGGACCATGGACGGCGCAGCGGACTGGGGATCATGATCCACGGCGACGCAGCCTTCATGGGCGAGGGTATCGTCCAGGAGACACTGAACCTCAGCCAGCTCAAGGGCTACCGCACAGGCGGCACCCTGCACATCATCGTCAACAACCAGCTGGGTTTCACTACCGACCCCACGGATTCGCGCAGCAGTACATATGCCTCGGACATCGCCAAAATGCTGGAGGTGCCGATCTTCCACGTCAACGGCGAGGACCCGGAAGCGGTGGCCCAGGTTGTCAATGTGGCAATGGAATTCCGCCAGCGCTTCCAGACTGACGTCGTGATTGACATGTACTGCTTCCGCTACTGGGGCCACAACGAGCAGGATGAGCCAATGCTCACGCAACCGCTGATGTACAAGCAGATCAAGGCCCATGCCAGCGTGAAGGACAGCTACCTCGAGAAGCTCCTGAACCTCGGTGGGATCACACGGGCCGAAGCCACGCAGATTGCCAAGGAACGCCGCAGTGAGCTGAGCCAGGACCTCAACCTCCTGAAGAAGGACAAGCATATCGAGCAGGATTCCCTGCATGGCACGCTGTCAGAGGTCTGGTCACACTACAAGGGTGGCCTGGACAGCGACCTGTTCAAGGTTGATACGCGGGTGCCCGTCAAGACCCTGCGCGAGCTCCTGGCGGCGACAATCCACCTGCCGGAAGGCTTTTCACCACATGACAACATCGTCAAGCACAACACCAAACGCCAGCTGATGCTGGACGGCGAGGCTCCGCTGGACTGGAGCGCCGCCGAGGCGCTGGCCTATGCTAGCCTGGCTGCTGAGGGCATTCCCGTGCGTATGTCCGGGCAGGACTGCGAGCGCGGGACTTTCTCACACCGCTATGCCGTGATCCATGACCAGGAAACCGGGGAGATGTACCGCCCGCTGCAGCATGTGGCTGAAGGTCAGGCCCCCGTGCGGATCTTCAACAGTCCGCTGTCAGAGGCCGGCGTCCTCGGCTTCGAATTCGGTTACAGCCTGGACTACCCTGACGGCCTCGTGATCTGGGAGGCGCAGTTCGGCGACTTCGTCAACACGGCCCAGGTGATCATTGACCAGTTCATCTCCAGCTGCGAGGAGAAGTGGGATTACCTCACCGGCCTCGTGATGCTGCTGCCGCACGGCAGTGAGGGCATGGGTAGCGAGCACAGCAGTGCCCGCCTGGAGCGCTTCCTGACCCTGTGCGCAAATGACAACATGCAGGTCGTCAATGTGACGACGCCCTCGCAGATATTCCATCTGCTGCGCCGCCAGGTGAAAGGCATCTGGCGCAAACCGCTGATCGTGATGTCACCGAAGAGCCTGTTCCGCCACCAGCGGGTCGTTTCCGACTGGCTGGACTTCTCGGAGCGTCGCTTCCAGCGGGTCCTGCCGGACGTGCTGCCGGACACCGAACGCAAGGTCAACAGGATCCTCCTTTGCAGCGGGAAAATTTACTACGAACTCGAGGCTGAGCGCGAAGCCATGGGACGCAGCGATGTCGCCATCCTGCGTCTTGAGCAGATCTACCCCCTGCCGGAGAACAGCCTGGCCAAGCTGCTCAAGGGATATGACAGGAGCACCCCGCTGGTCTGGGTCCAGGAGGAGCCGGAAAACTTCGGTGCCTGGCGCTTCCTGCGGGTCAAGTGGGGCAGCGAATTCCGCGGACATCCATTCAGTGTTGTCAGCCGACCGGCCAGCCCCAGCCCAGCCTCCGGAT
>JAHEFU010000303.1 GCA_024645305.1 Planctomycetales bacterium | reverse complement strand
CCTCGCGCCGTGCCCATGGCTCCTACTGGTTCGACTGGACTACCGCGGACGAAATTGCCTGGAAAGAAAACTACCGCCTCTGGATGCAGTTCCTGGACGACTACAAGAACCATGGAGGCCGGGTGACGCTGGGCTCGGATGCCGGTTACATCTGGAAACTCTATGGCTTTGCCTACATCCGCGAAATGGAGTTGCTGCAGGAGGCTGGCTTCCACCCACTCGAAGTGCTGCGTGCGGCGACCATCCATGGTGCGGAAGTTTTGAACATGGAGGACCGTATCGGTTCGATCCGTCCGGGCAAGCTGGCCGACCTGGTGGTCACGGAATTCAATCCGCTGGCCAATTTCAAGGTGCTGTACGGGACTGGGCACTTCCGGCTGGACGAGGACAACCGGCCGGCGCGACTCGGCGGAGTTCGCTACACGATCAAGGATGGCATCATTTTCGACGCGCGCGAGTTGCTCACGGACGTTCGCGCCATCGTCTCGGAAGCACGGTCGGCAGCGGGAGAAGGTCCGCACCCGCAACGTCTGCCGTACCTGCCCGACCGGGCTGCTTCAGCTGCTTCGAGTCCCTAGCTGAGCGGGTTCGTCGGGAGCGAAAGCCAGGCTAACCCCTCATGAATGCTTCGAGATCGGCCAGCACTTCCTGGGTGTGGTTTTCCGGATCGACCTCCTCGTAGTGCTTGACGATGACACCTTCGGGGTCGACCAGGAAGGATTGCCGGGAGGCAATCTTCATCAACTTCCAGTCCCGTAGCACGCCATAGGATTCGGCAGTGGCACCGGTGTGGTCCGCCAGGATCACAAAGGGCAGTTTGTACTTTTCCGAAAAGTCACGGTGGGAATCGACGTCGTCGACGCTGATGCCGACTACCTTTGCACCAATGGCTTTGAACGCATATATATTGTCGCGGAAGTTACAGGCTTCGGTCGTGCAACCCGGCGTGTCGTCCTTTGGGTAGAAATAAACAGCCAGCCAGGTGCCGCGGTAGTCCTGCAGATCGTGCCACTCGCCGTTCTGGTCCTGCAGGCGAAAACCGGGTGCACTGCTGCCCACGGCCGGCGGCTCCCCCGCCATCAGCGTGGTGCCAGCCAGCGTAAGGGTCAGGATCAGAAGTATCGCCAGGACTCTGCTTGTCTTCATCGGGATTCTCCAGTTTGAATGGACAGCATACTGCCATCGCGGTCCGCTTGTTGCACTCCCGGCCTTGGCCGCTGCGGTTCAGGAACCACTGAAGATCAGGCGCGGGCGGTTGTACAGTGTGGCGGCCAGAACTGCCAGCGCCAGGCCAATCACCAGGGTGCTGACTACGGACATCGAGTACCAGGAAAGCTCGACGGCCTCGCCACGGATGATTTCGCCGATCAGGATGTTCTGTGAGAACAGCGGCACCGACATCATCCAGGCTTCCGCCTTGATCGGGTTGGCCATGAAGATCAGGCTGGGGATCATCGGGATCAGGATTACCAGGCCCATGTAGCTCTGGGCCTCGCGGTACGACTTGGCGAACGAGGCGAGCAGGGTGAGCAGGGCAGCAGCCAGGATCGCGACAGGCGAGATCACCAACAGGATTTTCAGCAGGGTGGTGAGCCCCAGGGTCAGGTCCATGCCGAATGCTCCCACCGGCATGTACGGCAACACGATGCGGAACGAGACCAGGGTCAGCGCCAGCGAGGCCATCGCAAACACGGTAGTCGTAAGCATCTTGCCGGTCATGATCTGCCAACGCGGAACCGGGTTGATGAGCAGGGGCTCCAGCGACTTGCGCTCCTTTTCGCCAGCCGTGGTATCCATGGCGAGGTGGGTGGCGCCGGTGAACGCGGTGATCATCAGCACATAGGGCAGGAATATCACCGCCAGGATGGCACGGCTCTTCGGTGTCGACAGGTCAATGTCCTTGAGCATGATGGGTGAAGCCAGCTGAGGTGATACGCCTCGCATCTGCAGCCGCAGGCTGCCGATGCGCTGGCCATAGCCCAACAACAAAGTCTTGGCGCGACGGATCGCCGTGTTCGATTCCTGGCGCGACGGGTCCACGATCACTTCCACTGGCGCGGGCAGGCCATCAGCCCAGCGCTGCGGGAACTCGGGGAGGATGCGGATGACAACGGGTGTTTCCTGGTTGCGCACCATGGCTTCGGGATCGGCCGGCTCCGGCTGGATTAACACACCCTGCTGCTCGAGGTAGCGGATCAGGCTGGGCGCGTAACCCGCGCCGACGACAGGCAATTCCAATGGCTGCTCGGCACGCTCCTGCTCGGCGCTCGAAATGAACCACATCATGCCGACGAACAGCAACGGGAACAACAACGGGCCGAGCAGCAGGGAATTGAACAGGGCCCGCCGGTCCCGGACGTTTTCCCGCACTTCCTTGCGAAACACAGTGCTCAGGCCCCTCATGCCAGCAGGCCCTCCTCGCTGCCGATCAATTTTACGAATGCGTCTTCCAGCGACTCGCAACCGGTCCGCTGCAGCAAGTCGGACGCGGTGCCGTCTGCCGCCACCTCACCCTTGGCGATGATGACGATGCGATCACACAGTGCGGCGACCTCCTGCATGATGTGCGTGGACAGCACCACCGAACGTCCGGCGCTGCGCAGGCCGCGCACGTAATCGCGCAGGGCGCGCGTGCTCATGACATCGAGACCGTTGCTGGGCTCGTCCAGCAGAACGGTCTGAGGTTCG
>JAHEFU010000302.1 GCA_024645305.1 Planctomycetales bacterium | reverse complement strand
CAGCTCGGACTACACTTCCCAGCGGCCGGACGTCGTGCCTCCGGAAATCAAGGTGGCAACTGACAATGACTACCTGCAGTTCGAGAGGGTGAAGGGCCGCTGGCTGCTGCGGCGCTGGGAGGTCAGCCCCCTGCCCGATCCTGACATGCACGACGAGGGAGAGGGCGGCAGCGTCTAGGCCAGGTTGTCATCCTCGAAGAGGGGGGCTTCCGGCATGTCCCGCGGAACCTCCAGGCCGAGATATTCATAGGCCCGTCTGGTGGCCACCCGACCCCGCGGTGTACGGGCCAGCAGGCCGAGCTTCAGCATGTATGGTTCATGTACTTCCGCCAGCACATCCTTCTCCTCATGGAAGACCGCCGACAGTGTTTCCAGCCCGACCGGTCCACCGCCGAATCGCTGAATGATGGCGCGCAGGATCTCACGGTCCATCCTGTCCAGGCCCAGCCGGCCGATGCCGATGCGTTCGAGGGCATCGCGGGCAGCCAGTTCGGTGATCGTGGCCTCGCCGCTGACCTGCACGAAGTCGCGCACGCGCCGCAGCAGGCGCAGGGCGATGCGCGGAGTTCCGCGGCTGTGAGCCGCCAGGAACACACGCGCCGGCTCGTCAATCTGCAGCTCCATGCTGGCGGTTGCGCGGCGGATGATGACGGAAAGCTCCTCCGGCGTGTAGAACTCGAGGTGGAACTGGCCGCCGAAGCGGTCACGCAGGGGAGCGCTGAGCATGCCGGAGCGCGTTGTGGCCCCCACGAGTGTGAAGCGTTCCAGCGGCAGGGTGATGGTCCGGGCGCCGGGCCCGCTGCCGGTGACGATGTCCACCTTGAAGTCCTCCATCGCGCTGTAGAGGGTTTCCTCGACATTGCGCGGCAGGCGGTGGATCTCGTCAAGGAAGAACACCTGGCCGGCGGACAGGCTGGAGAGGATGGCCACGAGGTCACCGGGCTTGTCCATCAGGGGTCCGCTGCTGGCAACCAGGCTGGCCTGCATTTCGTTGGCGATCAGGTGCGCGAGGGTCGTCTTGCCGAGTCCCGGCGGGCCGCTGAACAGGATGTGCTCGATGGGCTCACTGCGCAGGCGGGCGGCTTCAATCATCACGGAAAGGTTGTCAACCACCTGCTTCTGTCCCGCGAATTCGGTGAAGCGCTGCGGCCGCAGGGAATTGAACTCATTGTCCCCGCGCAGCGCGGAGAGGTTCATCATGCGCGGGCCGTCGTCGGGCATCAGAGCTGTCCCTGTTCGCCGGCGTCATGGACTGACTCACCCTCGCCATCCTCATCGTCATCCTCACCCGTGTCCTCATACAGGCCACCCACGGCCCGGTCACCGATCAGGATGCCGTTGAGGTGGTCCACTTCATGCTGCAGCACGCGGGCGAAGAAGCCCTGGAATTCATCCTCATGCTCATTGAACTCCAGGTCCTGGTAGCGCATGATGATGCCCAGGTGGCGGGATATGTCGCCGCGCAGGCCTGGAATGGACAGGCAGCCCTCGCTGAGGACTTCCTCCTCCTCACTGACCGCCACGATCTCCGGGTTGACGAAGGGCCGGGTCTGCCCGCTTTCGAGGTCATGTGCCACCAGGAAGCGGATGCCCTTGTCAATCTGCGGGGCGGCCAGGCCGATGCCGCGGGCCTGTTCCATGGTCTCGGCCATGTCCTGCCAGAGGGCCTGCAGATCCAGGCTGTCGGCTGCGCTGATGCGGCGGCACTGCTTGCGCAGGATCCTCGCGGGAACTGTCACTATCTCATAAATCACGAGCCAATTATAACCCTGCGGTCCGGCGGCTGCCTGTGCGGGGCAACCCGCCGGGTGGTGATATCATGCGAGCATGTCCAGGCGCATCCTGCTAATTGACGGAACGGGGCTGATTTTCCGCGCGTACTTCAGCATCAAGCCCGGTATGACAACGCCAGACGGCGTCCCGGTGAACGCGGTGTTCGGCGTGCTGCGGCTGCTGCTGAAGATCTTCCGGGACAGCCCGGTCAGTGACAGCGCCATCGTGTTCGATGCCGGGGCAAAGACATTCCGCAATGACATGTATGACGGTTACAAGGCCAACCGGCCTGCTCCGCCGGACGACCTGCGGCCGCAGTTCGGGCTGACGATTGACATGGCCCGCAGCACGGGGGCGCCGGTCTATTCACTGGCGGGCTTCGAGGCGGATGACATCATCGCCACGCTGGCCGCTGACGCCCGCCGGCAGGGACATGCCGTCAGTGTGCTGACCAGTGACAAGGACCTGCTGCAGCTGCTGGACGCGGGGACTCAGCTGCTGATGCCGGGCAAGATGGGCGCAGTGAATGAGATGGACCTCCTGGCATTTGAAGGAAAGTACGGCTTCCCGATTGAGCGCTTCGTGGATTACAAGGCGCTGATGGGCGACCCCTCGGACAACATTCCCGGAGTGCCCGGTGTCGGTGAGAAGACGGCCGCCAAGCTCGTGGCCCAGCATGGCAAGCTGGAATCCATCTACAGCAACATTGACTTCATCAAGCCGGACGGCCTGCGTAAGAAACTTGAGCCGGCAAGGGACGAAGTCTTCCTGTTCCGTGACCTGGTGACGGTCAAGCGCGATGTGCCGGTTGAGTACGATTACGCCCAGCGGACGATGCCGGACTTCGGCTCGGAGCAGTTCATCTCCGGGCTGGACGGGCTGGGATTCAACCGGGTGAAGGATGACAGCCGCAACCTCGGGGAT
>JAHEFU010000003.1:10234-33830 GCA_024645305.1 Planctomycetales bacterium | reverse complement strand
GAATGGATCAGGCCCTGGCTGAGCTGGACCTTCCAGTGTATGTTGGCATTTTCCACGACGTTGTCAGCGGAGTAGCCCTGCCGCAGGTTGCTGCCTCCCGCCGTGGGCCAGGCCCCGCTGTCCGGGATGAGGTTCTCGAAATAGACCTCGACGGTGTCCAGCACGAAGTACTCGCCATCATAGCCGAGCAGGGCGATGTAGGTGTGCCCGCCGGGACTGCTGTACTGCCCGGGCGTGCTGCTCAGCGGCAGGATGCCGGACTTTTCGTCAACGGTGATCAGGCGCCAGCGTCCGAGCTGGTAATCCGCCAGCAGGACGTGGATCTTCGAGAAGAGGCTGGCCTTGTCACTTGTGACATAGCCGACGGAACTGAGCACCTCCGCGGAGGTGGAATCGAATTGGTAGATGGCGTACATGGACTGACCGGCCAGCTGACCAAGACGCAGGCTGTTCTCCTCGATGACCGATTCCGGGGAGGCATCCAGGTACTGTTTTCCCAGCCGACTGAATCCGGCGATCGAGGTCTCATTCAGCTTGTCGAGTTCCAGGATGCCGGGCAGCCGGGCTGCCTGCGGCGATTGCGCCGTCCCGGTTTCGGGAGTCCGTCCGCTGCCGCTGCCAGCGCAGGCGGTCAGCAGCAGTGAAAACAGCAGGAACAGTGTGCGGTGCAGTGTATTCAATCCTCACCCCTTGCACCACCGGGATGAATTCAGGCTCCGGTGATGGGCGCAAGCCTGAGCCATTATAGGACCTGCATGGTCCCTGACGGCAGCTGCATACAGTTATAATCAAGCCATGCACAAACGGGAATGGACAGTCAGCCGGTATTGCATCGGTCTAGCTCTGCTTATGACATTACTCTGTACAGCCTGCGGAACTGGCAGCAGGCAGCCCGGGATTCCTCCCCTGGAACAGGTCACTCCGGCTCCCTCAACCGCCGGCCAGCAGGAGAGCGCCCCCGCCATGCAGGCCAGCCGCTTCCGTGTGCTGATGCAGCCGCAGGAGGAGCTGGCGGATGGGCTGAAGGCCGCAAGTGCCATCAGCCTGCAGTTGTCAACGCTGCCACCGCCCACCCGCAGCAGCTCCGCCACGGAGCTGGACATCGCGGCAGTGGATTACAGGACCGACCTGCTCAACAACCGCGTGGAGACCAAGGGCGACTTCCTTGTCTACCGCCCGATCTGGAACAATGCAATCTTTGACAACCTGGATGATGCTGCCTATGCGACCTACCAGGTGGACCTGACGGGTTACAGCGGAGATGCGACCATCGGCTTCGACTGGGCCGAGAACGGCCTCCCGCGGATCCCGGACAAGTACTACGTGGGCCTCAGCAACTGGGGCGGCAACCGCTGGAGCTGGTTTGACGGACCACTGGACCAGGTGCTGACCCTGGCGGACCTGGCCCCCTACACGGATGGCAGCGGCAAGCTGCTGATCACGGTGCTGGCCCTGCAGCGCGAGAGCGTGGTGGTGCTGCACAAGCTGGCAATCGGGGCCCCGGAAATGCGTGGGACCGGTTTCGAGTTCGATGACATCCCGCTGAACACCAGCGTGCCGGCGATGTTCGTGCCAAGCCTGCCGTCCAGCGTGGATCTGCGTCCGGGCTGCGCACCGATCAACGACCAGGGTAGCTGGGGATCATGCACGGCCTTCGCCGTGGGTGACGGCGCCTACAACTATGAACTGAACAGCATCTACCAGTCGATCGGCTGGGACCTGGACAGCCCGGACTTCCGGGTCAGTCCGAAGTTCCTCTATGTCGAGTCCGGCAAGGCCCAGGGCTTCCCGCCCGGCGGGGATTACGGCCGCTACACCGATGAGGTGGCCCGTGGTCTGACGGCCTTCGGGATTGCCAGCGAAGCACATGCCCCCTATGACCTCGTGTACAGCGACCTCTGGTCGATCGATGCACTCAACGATGCGGCGGTGCTCAAGTCCAGCGGCTACACAGCGCTGCCCTGCCGCAGTGCGGTGGGCATTGAGTCCATCAAGACGGTCCTGGCCTACCAGCAGCGGCCGGTGCTAGTCAGCACGCAGGTGGACTACGGCCTGTTCGTCTATGCGCCGGACACGGTCTGGGACTTCCAGGGTCCGAGCTTCGGCGGGCATGCAATGCTGATCGTGGGTTATGACGACGCCCGTGACGCCTTCCGCGTGCGCAACAGCTGGGGAACGGACTGGGGTGACAACGGCTACCTGTGGATGAGCTATGACTCGCTGACGCATCCCTACAACTGGTATGCGCAGTGCGGCTACATCCGCGATGAATATGACAACGCCACGGCCCAGCGCTTCTGCGGCACAACCATCGACCTGCTGCCGCCTGCCGCGGTGCAGGCCTCGAATGGCAGTACAGGCAACACCATCAGCCTCAGCTGGGTGGCGGTAGAGAATGCCACGGGATACCGCATTTACCGTGACACCACGGCAGTGATGCTCACCCAGACGAGTGCCGTCACCAGTTACATCGACAGCAGTGTGGTTGACGACCTGGCGCATTCATACTGGGTGACGGCGCTGGACGGCAGCACGGAGAGTGCCCTGAGCCCGCCGGACATTGGATACAAGGCACAGTCACCGGCTGTCAACGGTGTGTACCCGCAGGGCGGGGCCGAGGGCCAGCGACTGCGCTTCGTGCCGGAGGCCACGGGTGATGCCACGACACAGTTCAGCTGGGACTTCGGTGGCGGTGCCATTCCCAACACCAGCACGGATGCCGGACCCATCGTCGTGCTGGGGGCCGAGGGCAGCTATGATGCCTCCCTGAGCGTGACAGGCAGCGAGGGCACCGTCCGGTATGACTGGACCCTGACCGTCAAGCTCAATGAGCCGCCCAACGCCTACCTGACTGACAACAACAACGACAAGGGCATCGCTCCCTATGTCTGCACGCTGGATGCCACGAGTGGTGACAGTGACGGCTTCATCGTGCTGTACGAGTTCGACTGGGAGAATGACGGCGTCTATGACCTGGTGACCACCGAGCACATCGTGGAACACACCTATACAGAGATTGGCAGCTACACGGCGAAGGTGCGGGTGATGGACGATGCCGGACTGTACGACACGGCTACGGAGCAGATCATCGTGGAGCCGGAGAACTGGGCTCCCTGGCCCAGTATCAGCGCCGATCCGCCATCGGGACCGTCACCCCTGAACGTCCAGTTCGATTCCGCCGGCAGCTATGACCAGGACGGGACGATCGAATACTACGAATGGGACTTCGAGAACGACGGCACAGTTGACGACGAGGGCGCGAACCACACCATCGTGAACCATGTGTACGCGGTGGACGGCACATACACGGCCCGCCTGCGCGTGACTGACAACGAGGGGGCCCAGGCCGAAGTGACGACCGAGGTCACGGCGGGCCTGGCGCTGATACCAGGCTGGACGAGCCATGTGATCCGCCACTGGACTGATGGCACGAACTACCGCCGGGTGAACGCGGCGATCGTCGACGGCCGGCCGGCGGTGCTGAGCACGACGAACGCGGACAGCCTGGAGTTCTTCGGCAGCACAGTGGCTGTGCCCGGTGCCGTCGGCGACTGGAGCATTGCCACGGCAGTGGCCGGCGGCGGCCTGGACCAGACCACAAAGGCGTTCGGGCTGTGTGACCATGGCGGCGAGGCCTTCGGTTCCTTCTCCAGCGGCTCGCAGTCCTCGGTGCAGGAGTTCTCCGGAGCCTGGCTGGCAGTCAACGTGGATTCCACTGCCAACTGCGGCCAGTCCAGCAGCGCAGCCATCATCGGCGGCAAACCCGCCATCGCCTACACGCACACGTTCAATCCGAATGACATCTACTATGCCTACGCCACAAAGGCAGACCCCGAATTGCCGGGCGACTGGGTGATCACTGAAGTGGATACGGCTGGCAACCCCGCGGTCGGCACGGAACTGGCGCTCGTGAACATCGGCGGGCTGCCGTACATCGCCTACGGCCGGAACGACCCGGAGCCGGATACGCAGAAGCGCCTGTGGCTGGCCCGTGGTCTGAGCGCCACGCCTGCCGGAACCGCGGACTGGGTGCTGCACAAGGTGGATCCGGCCAAGAATACCGGCAATGACATCTCCATGGCAGTGCTGGGCGGGCGTCCGGCGCTGGCCTACAGCTTCGCGGACGGCCCGTTGGGAATGCGCTTCGCCTGGGCGGACAGCGCCACTCCGGCGAGCACGGCTGACTGGAACATCATGACCGTCGAGACGGGCAAGCGCGGGCTGCCCTCACTGGCTGTCGTCAACAACGTGCCGATGTTCTGCTATGTTGCCAACTCACCCAATGGCGGCCTGACCCTGGCGCAGGCCAGCAGTGCGACGCCCGCGGGGGACGGCGACTGGAGCTACCAGCGGATGTTCACGGTGGACCTGTCCAGCGGCAGCTGCGCCCTGCTCGAAGTCAGCAGCGCACCGGCCATCGTCTTCGGCTGGAATGCGGCATTCAGTGTGGTCTACATCTCGCCGCTGCCCTGAGCCAGCGACCTGCCGGAACCCCTCAGGGCCGGTAGCAGTAGATGGTGTGGCTCCCGAAGCTGGAGACCAGCAGACTGCCGTCCGGGAGGATGGCCAGCAGGTTCAGGCCCGTGAGCGGCGGGTCGAAGTCGAACTGCCAGTTCGGGTTCTTGTTAGGCTTGTAACTGCCGAGTCCGCCGCCGTAGATGCACAGGATGTCCTCCTGGGCATCTACGCAGATCGAGGAGGCCCGGCTGGCCTCGTTGATTGTCCAGCCCTCGGTGCCATCCAGCTTGAGGGAGTGCAGGGACCGGCCCTCTGAACTGAAGAGGATCCGCTCGTCACCGAGCACGAAGCCGATGGCGGGGATGCTGAGGATGTTGTTGGAGCTGGGCAGGTTGAAGTTGAAGAGCTCGTCTCCGTCGGGGTCAAAGCGCGTGACATTTGAATTGTCCGTCACGAACACGAGCTTGCCCTGGCTGTCAAGCATCGGGGCGTTGTAGATGGTCGCCCGCATCCAGTACGTGCTACGCAGGCTGCCGTCAGGCCGGATCCCGTAGGCCGTGGACCAGAAGCCGCCGATGTAGACTGTGCCGTCGTCTCCCGTCGAGGCCATGCCCACCGGCTGTTCGTCCATTGTCAGCTGCCAGTTCTGTACCAGCGTCTGCGGATCCAGTGAACGCAGTTCGTTGGCAGCATAACTCACGAGCACCCCGCCTTCCAGCGTGAAGCCGTGGATGTCACGGGCCCCCTGGGATCCGGTGATCCGCCAGTTCTCCTGCAGGTCAGCATCCAGCGAGAGCACAACATTCGTGGTTTCCGGCTCGCCGTTGTCAATCAGCACGTACACGCTGCCGTCCGGTCCGATGGCCCGCAGGCGCATGTAGATCCCGGGACCCTCGTCAAAATGGGTGATCTCCTGGCCCGTCAGGGGATCAATTGCGAACACCTGCCCGGTGATGCTGCCGGCATATAGCGTCCCGTCCGTCCCGACCAGTACACCCAGTGGTCCGTCGCCGACGTCGAAGCTCCAGGCCGCGGCATCCTCCGCCGTGAGCAAAGACGGGGCAGTGGCCGGGCTGCGACGGTTCTGGTAGCGGTTGGCACCGGGGCACCACCAGCTGGAATGCGGCAGCAGCTCAAACTCCAGCAGCAGTTCAGAGCTTAGGCCTTCATCGTCAACAGCCCTCAGCAGCAGGTGGCTGCTTCCGCCGAGGTAGTGGAAGCGCTCAGCCGTGCCGGGCAGGGCATCCTGCGCCTCGACGCTGCCGTCAGCGTTCCAGTCCCAGCTGAAGGTGGCGATGCTCCCGTCGAAGTCATTGCTGGCCGTGGCATCCACTGCAATCGTCTGTGGTGCCACCAGACCGTCGCCGGTGATTACTGCGGAAATGCTCGGTGGGGTATTGCCGCCGAGGCGGATCCACTCCAGCTTGCCGCTCGTGGACTGCGCCAGCAGGACCACTGCCAGCACGGTGCCATCGGCCCGCCGATACGGCGCTGCGTCAGGGATCTCAAATGAGCCGCCGGGATCGATCTGCTGCCACTGCCAGCGATTGAGTTGCCAGTTGGCCAGGGCGAGGAACACTGCACCGTCCGCGGGCTGTAGCGCAGCGTCCCATTTCGGGCTGAGCTTCGGCACGGAAGTCTCCGCAGCAATGCTGAAGCTGTAGACTGCAAAAGCCAGTTCGCCAGGTTCAGGCGGATCACCGGCGGGATCTACCGTGAAAATGCCGGAGCTGCCGCTGGCGACAACATTCTGCTCCTGTCCCGGGAGCAGGTCCGCGCCGCCGCGGATGCGCAGCTCAGTGACGGAGCTTTTACCCCTTTCCACATCCAGCGGCACGGGCAAGGCGCTCGGCGGCTGTCCCATGGCGGACTGAAGCACCGGCTGCTGCGGCCCCCGGCTGGTACCACTGCAGGATGAAAGTTGCAGGAGGCAGAGAGCCAGCCCGAAAAAGTTCACAAGAAACCTGATGATTGACACGGAAGCAGTATACCGAGCGGCACCGGACAAGGAAGCTGCTGGGGTCAGTCTCAGTCAGAGTGCCAGGAGCCCGGGGGGAAAGGCACACATTCTCCACACTTGCGGCAGACTTGCCCGATCATTGTGGGGGACAATTCATCTATCTTGAATGAGGGATCAATCACATGAAAACAGGTAGAACGCTTTTAGCATTGGGAGCAGCGCTGTTGTCGCTTGCCGTACTGGTACCGGCGGCTGCAGATCCGCAGGATGAGGAAGTTGACACGGCTGACTGGCAGACTGCACTGCTTGATGATTGCATTGCGGACGATCTGCGCAGCAGTATCGGAACAAACTGGCAGCCCATCAGTGACAATGACCGCGGAGGCCGCAGTTCCATCGAGCTAGAGGCCAGTGGCGAAACGCTGCGAGGCAGCGGCACCCTCCGGCGGGGAGGGCTGTTCGGAGGACCGGGGACAGCGGGAATCCTGCTGCCCTTTGATGAGTCCAGTGCGGAATATGACATCAACCAGTGGGATGGCGTCAGACTGCGCATCAAGCGTACGGGTGCCCCGATGCTGCTGCGGATCGTCTCTGGTGAGATTGCCAATGGGGACCACTTCGCGGTGGATGTACCCGGCAGCGATGAGTTCGTGACCTATGAGTTTCCCTTCAGCCGGATGGGGCAGGTGATGTCGCCGCAGCAGCCCTGGCAGGGTGACCGCGTCTCGGGCATCGAACTGACCTGCTGGAGCTTCCCGGCGGCGGAGTTCAGTTTCGAACTGGACAGCATTGAGTTGTACAGGGCGGGACGGACAACCGGCAGGTAACGGCTGCCCTGACTTCTGTAAGGTTCATGGCGGGAATCTGCTGCGGGGTCTTGTGCGAAATTCCCTGAGTGTGATAGATTCTCTCTCCAGCGGACGCGCTTACCGCAGACCTGCTGCAGGCAATCTGCCTGAGGAGGTCCCGCAAGATTGTGCTGGCCGTTGATTTCGGTGTAGTACTGGAGAAAATCCCTGATGCCCCTGATTACGTTATTGCCGATTGTTCCCACAGCCGCGAGGAAACTTATATGTGCTGCCGGCCTGGCCATGCTTGTGTGCAGCCTGGCCGCGGCCTGAGAGCAGGGCGGCTCGCAGACTGCCTCTGGCAACTCTGTGCAGCAGACGACACCCGCCCCGGTGGCCGTCAGTTTTGACAAGCTGCCAGATGGAGAACAGCTTTTCTACGAGAACTGTGCAGCATGCCATCATGAGTCAGGTCGGGTGGGGCCACCCCTGATCGAGGATGCAGGGTATTTCGTCAGGGCGGGAGTCGGTCCCGCCGAACTCGGCGGCCTGCTGTTCCAGCCCGTGCGCGTCAAGCGGGACGGTTCCTACATGCCGGCCTTCACCCCCGAGGAACTCAGTGACGAACAGGTGATGACACTCGGAGCCTGGCTGGCAGGCCACTTCGAAGCTCCCGCAGATCCGCCGCAGCTGGGGGATGCCACCCATGGAGCGGAGCTTTACGCCTTGAACTGCGCCCTGTGCCATGGGGAGCAGGGCGAAGGCAACGGCCAGACCATCCCTCTGGCAGCGATTGTCAGCGAGCTGCGGGCGCACGAGATGTCGCCGGCCACGATCCTCGGCTTCACGCATCTCTATGCCCGGACGGGGGGTGCATCCGAAATGACGGTCTTCAGCGAGGAATTCCTGTCGGATGCCGACCTGGACGACATTGCGGCCTTCATCTGGGAGTTGCCCCCGCTGGGTCCCCCGCCAGGGGCGGAGGCTGACCAGGGCTGACAACAGTCCCAGCTGACAACAGTGCAACCGGGAAAATACCGAGGCACCAGTCTCTCAGCTTGAGCTGCAGGCGCGACGGGCGATGGCGCGGATGAGCCTGCCGAACATCAGGTTGTGCACCGGGTAGAGCAGGTTCCAGTACAGTGAACCCAGCGTGCCGGTCGGGGCAAACAGGGATGACTGCATCAGTCGGCATTCCCCTTCCTCGGGCATTACTTCCCACTGCAGCCAGGCTGCTCCCGGTAGCCTCATTTCAGCCCGCAGGCGCAGCAGCTTGCCAGGCCTGATTTCCTCAACGCGCCAGAAGTCCACGGACTCTCCCTGCAGCAGCTCCTCCGGATCCCGCCGTCCCCGACGCAGACCGGGTCCTCCTGCCAGTTTGTCAAGCACTCCCCTGATCTGCCATAGCCAGTTGTCAACTAGCCAACCGGACCGGCCACCGAGGCTGCTGACAACCGCGAACACCGCCTGCGGACTGGCGGGCACTTGCACGCTGCGGATGTCGCGGGCCAGGCCCTCCTGATGCGTCAGTTCGCGGGCCGGCCAGTTGCCCCGTGCGCCGGACCAGTGCGTTTCAACTTCACCCGCATTCAGCTTGTCCAGTGCTCTCTGCACGCTCTGCCTGTACTGTTCAGGCCTGATATCCGGGAACAGTTCCTCTGCTCTCGTGGTATCCGCCAGGAGAGGGCTGATCATTCCCTTCACGATAGGCACCGCCATGTTGCGGCTGATGGGGGTGACAAACTGAATCCATTCCGCCGCCAGTCCAGGAGTGAGCACGGGAACGGGTAGGAAGATCCGTTTCAGTCCCCGCACTTCAGCATATACCTGCATCATTTCCTGGAAGGTCAGCGAGTTTCCGCCGACTTCCACGATGCCCGCGGCTTCCATTTCGCTGGCCGCAAGCAGGTAATCCAGCATGTCGTGGATTCCAATGCACTGGATCGGGTTGGATACCCAGCGTGGTGTCACCATCAGCGGCAGCCTTTCCGTCAGATAGCGCAGCATTTCGAAGCTGGCTGAGCCGGATCCGATGACCGGTCCCGCCCGGAATTCTGTTACGGGCAAAGCGTCTCGCAGCAGCTGGCCGACTTCGCTGCGACTGCTGAGGTGCCGACTCGTCCTGCCCGAATTGTTACGCGGTTGCAGACCGCCAAGGTAAATGACATGCTTCACACCGGAAGCCGCCTGGATGAAGTTCTCGACTATCCGTTTTTCGCGGATGGCGAAATCACTACCGTCGCGCATGCTGTGCACGAGGTAGTAGGCCGTATCTACGTTTTCGAGGGCTCGGGCGGTAGCTTCCGCATCTTCCATGTCCGCCACGGCTACTTCGACCCTGCCATACCAGGGGCGACCGATGATCCGCCCTTCGTCACGGACCAGCACCCTGACAGTATGCCCACGTTCGAGGAGATCCGTGACCAGCCGGCCGCCGATGTAACCTGTGCTTCCGGTGACAAGGATTCTGCCCTGGTTGCCGGACTCTTGCTTGCTGCTCATTCCTGTCATACCCTGGGAACCGGATTACTGACTGATCCGGTGGAGACTGTGGAGGCATCCGGACAGAAACTCCACATGTCTAACTGGTTGGATGCTGGCACAATGACGGGGTCGGCCTGATAGCAATGATGCGTGGCCCCTGTGCCGGCCTCTTGTGGGGCTCAGTAGAACACGGCGTACATGATCTTGTCGGCGGCTCCGTACCTGAAGCAGACCGCGGGGTGGATCCCCACGCGGACCATGGAGATCCAGTTGATGGCATTCGAACCGGCCGGAGTGATTTCCATGATGTTTGCCTCATTGACCCAGTCACCGGACTGCGGTTCACGTGCATGCCCGGAGTGCAGGTTGCCCGTGTCCTCATCATAGTAGACAACCCAGGGCACACCATAGGCCCCGACGGCATTGAAGTGTGTCGCCGAGCCAGAGAGTCCCGTGATGTCAGGAGTGGTCCAGCTAGCGCCAGTGGCATCCTGTGCATAGCTGAAGTACAGCTTATTGCTGGGCGATCGCCGGGTGGCGACGAAGGGCAGGCCATCCGCCACATCAATGGCCAGCGCCAGGTTGAAGCCCACTCCCCCCGGAAACACCTCAACCGGGGCCTGGGGGCTGATGCTGGTGCCTGACACGGGAGCGAAGATATATTGCAGAGCTCCGGTACTGAGGTCCTCTGTGGCGGTGCCGATTCCGCCCGGCAGGGAGATGATTGCCGTTTCCTGGTTCCACTGCCCGATCGGCCCGTATTGCGACACGCCCGGCAGCCAGGTCCCACCCTGGGCATCCAGCGCCGGACTGAGCAGCAGTTCACTGCCGACGCGGTAGCCTGTCACCGGTTTGCCGGCATGCTCGATCAGCAGGGACATGAACGTGTAGCCGTTATAGACGATCACCCAGTTGTCCCAGGCCTGGCCCTCGGGATCCGTCGCCATCATGTAAAGCACACGGCCGTTGTCATCGTCGTACCAGGCGCAGGCGGGCTTGCCGTTGATGTCGGCGAGACTCTCCCAGCCGGAGCTCTGGCTGACGGTCTGGACGTCAACCAGCGGGTTCCACTGCTCGCCCAGGGCATCCGCTGCACTGAAGTACTTGATCCTGCTCACGGGGTTGATTCCGTCCCTGGTGAATACCACGATGGCTGGCTTGCCATTCACATATGCAAGGTCGGACTCCCCACTGGCGTTCGGGTTCGGACCCCAGTTGTAGATCGGCACGAGGTGCCAGCTCTGCTGGTAGGGACTCGTCAGCTTGCTGGCCGTACCCGCCGCGCCCTGCGCCGTGGGCCGCACCCAGTAGCGACCGCCCACGATCGGGCTCGCCATGGAGTGGTCCCAGAAGCGGCGCGCAGTTCCGCCACCCTGGCTGGAACTGAGGCTGAGAGTTGCCAGTCGCCGGGTGCCCGGACCGTTTGCCGAAGTGTTGCCAACCGGGTAATCTGACTCATCCGCACTGCCATAGACGGCATAGGCTTCCACCTGGTTGCCGAAGTTGGTGCCGATCGGTGTGATGTCGGAGATGCTGATCAGGTCATTGCCATCGCCGTCCACTACGCTCTGCACGCTGGACTCCGCGAAGGGACCCTGTTCATTGAAGTGCATGCCCAGGGGCGTCAGGTCGGAAATCCCGACGATGCCGTTCTGGTCATAGTCGCCCGGGTTGGAGTAGTACCAGCTAAGCTGAGCATCAATGACGCTGTAGCTCAGGTACTGCCGGGCCTGGTCTGAATCAGGAACCGCGGCTGCCACCCTCGGTGGCCGCGCGCCTGGATTGTCAACTGCAGCCACGAAGCGGATGCTGACAATGTCGCCATCGGCGCTGCACCCGTCCGAATCCGGCCAGTCGGCCAGGACTTCGCCGTGGTACAGTTTCCCGGGGATCCTGTCCACTGTCAGGGCCAGGGGCGTACCACAAGTGGCCAGCAGGTTCATTGACTCGGTCTGCTGCGGGCGGTAGTGTGCTGCGTCGTAGTCCAGTTCCAGGTAAACAGCCTTCAGGGCGCGGGCCTGTTCCACAGAGACTGTGACGAGGATATCGTTTCCGGATTCACTGACAGCGAGACGGAAGTCGCCAGTCGCCATGATGGAGTCATCCAGCACCCGCAAGACGAAACTGCCGTTGCGTAGCGCTGCGTCGGTGGAAACTGATTCAAGGACATTCCCGTCGGAACTGCAGGATCCAGCCAGACTGAATACCAGTCCAGCCAGCAGCGAGAGCAGGACGACGGGCAGGGTAAAGCCGGCCTGCCTTGTGCCGCTGCCATTCATATACCCTGCAGTAACGCTCAAGGGTCGCAAGGATTCTCCTACCTGTGATTCCATCATTACAATGGAATCATAACATTGTGCGCAACAATGCCGCGTATTGCCAATCCGAATGATCCCGGCTATGCTGCGCGCATTGAATCCACCAGGGAGGCGGACCAGATGGGCCAGACGGATCCTGCAGGAGGTGATTCCGGATCAAAACCGGGGGACTTCCTGCACATCGAGCACTTTGAGCGCAGCATGGCCCCCATTGTTTCTCTGCCAAAGGGTCCGCTGGCCCGGCGCGAACTGTACAGCGAACTGGCCGCCTGCGGCATGTGCAGCCTGCGGGCGATTGAGAAGCAGCTGCTGCGCGAGGGCTGGGAACTCAAGGCGCGCAGGCTGATTGAGCAGTTCAACGATTATGCAGAGGACCATAGCCTGGAACTCCGCCTCGGTGACGATGAACAGCTGACAGCACTCCTGACAAGCCGGTATGCCCAGCAGATCCTGCAGGGTCTTGACAAGAAAGCCCAGAAACTAAGGCCACGACGGATCGTCAGCATCGCCCAGCTGATGGAGAAGCTGCGCTGAACCTGCTTCGCGGACCCGGTTGAAACCCCGGACAGCGATACTGCGTAATTTTGTGGGACAGACCTTCCTGTCTGGCTCAGCCTTCCGCTACCTCGATCATGAGCGTGGCAATCCAGCTGCTGAATATCACGGAGAAGATCCATGATGATGAATGATGCCGATGGAACCTTGACTGAGCCCGGATCATCCCGGGGCGGATTCTGGGAGAGGATTCCCGTGCTGATCCCGGCGGTGCTCCTCGGATTCCTGGTGTTTGTCATTGCCGGCGTGGTGCTGTGGACCGCAATCCTTATCCTGGTGCCGGCGCCCTGGTCATTTGCCGTGACGGCCTTGATGCTGTGGGCCTATCTGAAGTACTGCAGCGGCAGCTGGTGGCCCGCTGCCAGCCGCGCATTCCGTCGGACCTGCTTCCGTGCCGGCAGGATGTCCGCGAAGGCATGGATCTGGAGCATGACAGCGGGCCTGCTGCTGGCCTTTGCCCTGCAGGCCGGACTGGTCGTTGCCTTCAGGATTGTCCAGTATGATCCGGCGGTCTGGACCCTCGGGATTGACTTCAGCGAAGTGTCTGCCTGGCAGGTCTGGCTGTATATCCTGGCAGCCGCCACCGTTGCGGGGGTTACGGAGGAAGTCGGATTCCGGGGTTACATGCAGGTTCCGCTGGAAAAACGCTATGGGCCTGCTGTGGCCATCGTGGTGGTCTCCGTCATATTCACCGTGGCGCACCTCAATCAGGCCTGGGCCGGTGGCGTGCTTGTCATCCTGTTTGCCATCAGTGCCCTGTGGGGCATCCTGGCGCGGGTCAGCAGTTCGATCATTCCGGGTATCATCAGCCACAGCCTGACCGATGTTGTCAATTTCTCCTACTGGTGGACCGATGTGGCAGGCCGCTTTGAAATGCAGCCGGTGTCAGTGACCGGCTTTGATGAGCATTTCCTCATCTGGCTGGCAGCACTGGTTGGAGCGCTGGTTCTGTTCTTCCTGGCAGTCTGGCAGACCGGCCTTGCCAGGCGGATGCAGGTGAGCTCTGCCGGACCCCGGGCCTGAGCTGACGCAGGAAATGCTGCCAGGGAAACACTGCTGAGCCTGAGACTCATTATCATTTTGTCAACTTGCACAAATGCAATTGCCTGAGGAGGTGTATTGCAGTCCACGGCGCTATACTGTAATTGTCAAGGAGGAAGCCGGCTGCAGATCAGCTGCTCCTCAACTGCAGCAGTGGCCGGCAATACGGTCATGCTTACGCATCAATCCAGTTACACCATCACGATGCGGATTGAGGGCCAGCATGAGGTTGGCCTGATTCACAAGATCCTCGGGGTGATTGCCGGAGTCGGCGGGATGATGGGCGCGATTGACGTCACCGAAGCCGATTCCGCCAACTGGGTGCGCGACTTCACGGTGCACTGCCTGGACCCCGAGCATGAGAAGCGCATCACAGATGCCGTGCGCAGCATGCCGGGCATCCACCTGCTGGCTGTATCGGACGAGACCTTCCGCATGCACCTCGGCGGCAAGCTGAGCGTGGAAAGCAAATTGCCAATCCACAACCGGGCCCAGCTCTCGATGGCCTACACGCCCGGAGTGGGGCGCGTCTCGCGCTACATCTCTGAGGACCCGCAGCGCGCCTGGTCACTGACGATCAAGGCGCATACCGTGGCGGTCGTCTCCGATGGCAGCGCTGTGCTCGGTCTCATCGGTCCCGAGGCGGCGATGCCGGTAATGGAGGGCAAGGCCCAGCTGTTCAAGCAGTTCGGCGGGGTGGACGCCTTCCCGCTGTGCATCAGCACGCGGGACCCGGAGGAGATCATCCGTTTCTGCGAAGTGATCGCCCCCACATTTGGCGGCATCAACCTGGAGGACATCTCCGCTCCACGCTGCTTTTACATCGAGGATGCGCTGAAACGGCGCGTGGACATTCCCGTATTCCATGATGACCAGCACGGCACGGCAGTGGTTGTACTTGCTGCAGCCATGAATGCACTCAAACTGGTTGACAAACGGATAGAGGACATCAAAGTGGCGGTTCTGGGCGTTGGTGCAGCGGGAATTGCCTGCAGCAAGATCCTGCTGGCTGCCGGCGTGACGAACCTGATTGGCGTGGACCGTCACGGCGCACTGTACGATGGCCGCTATCTCGGTGGCAACATCTACAAGGAGTGGTTTGCCGAGCATACCAACCCGCACAAGGTACAGGGAGATATCCAGACTGCGCTGGAAGGGGCGGATATGTTCCTCGGCCTCTCGGGTCCAGCTCTGGTCAAGCCGGAGTGGATCAGGAAGATGGCGCGTGATCCCATCGTGTTTGCCATGAGCAACCCCGTGCCGGAAGTGATTCCCGAGGACATCGCGGAGTACGCCGCCGTGATTGCCACCGGGCGCAGTGACTACCCCAACCAGATCAACAACGTGCTGTGCTTCCCGGGGATCTTCCGCGGCGCCCTGGATGCACATGCCACGGATATCAACGAGGAAATGAAGCTGGCGGCGGCGGAGGCGATTGCCGGCTGCGTGGAACCACGCAAGCTCAGTACGGACTACGTCATCCCATCGGTGTTCAATCCCCATGTTGCCAAGGCCGTGACCCGCGCCGTGATCCATGCGGCACATGAGTCCGGCGTGGCCCAGCGGCGGCGCAAGCTGACGCAGCTGATGCCCCAGGTCTGATACCGGGCAGTGCTGCACCCAAAGCGCTGCCGGGAATCTGGCTCTCATCAATTTGTTGGACGTGCTCAGAGGAGTAGCCTTATGTCTCGATCATGGAAACCAGTCGCTCTGGCGATTATCCTAGCGACACTGCTGGCAGGATGTGGAGGGAAGTCCGCTTCCCAGCCGGAACTGGTCCTGCCCGACAGCACGGTAATCAAACGGGTTGATCCACCACCCCGCAATCTATCACTGGAACAGGCCGTTGCCCAGGTCGAGGAGACGCCTGCACCCGAGGGCATTGAAGCCGACCTGTTCGAGCGCATGAAGGAGCAGCTGATCCGCGACCTGCGGGCGGCTGCCCCGGACAAGGTGACAGCCGCCCCGCCGGATGGCTCGCACAACCAGGTAAGCGACCTGAAACTGCTTGGCAATCCGACCAGCGGCTTCCGCCTGCAATGGACCTATGTCAATACCGGTGACTGCAACTACGACGGCCTCGTCTCCATCAATGACCTGACCCCGATCGGGCAGTTCTTCAATCGCAGCCAGGATGGCGGCGACTGGGTACGCTGCAGTCGGGCCGATGGCAACCACGATGGGCTGATATCCATCAATGACATCACGCCGATCGGGCAGAACTACCTCAACTACTGCGCCGGTTACCATATCTACGGTTCGGCGAATGAAGAGGGGCCCTGGGAGCTGCTGGGCATGCAGCCACTGGACGGCGCACCGGAACTCGGTCCCTACCTGATGGGTTTCAACCTGCCGGATACGACGCACATGTACTTCCAGATAAGGCCCTTTGACGACCTGGGCGCGGAAGGCATCGCCAGCCAGGTCTCCAAGCCCACTGTGGACCCGGGCAAGGTGCTGCTGGGCATGGATGAATTCCTGCACATGGAGATGATCGGACCGCTGGGCGGGACACTCTTCGGTGAGCTGGGCAGCGGCGGACCGATGGTGCAGTTCGACTTCCCGCCGGATGCGGTGGAGGAGCTGCATGAGTTCCGCTTTGGTGTCAACGACGGTTCCTATGTGCCGGTCCTCGGGGAGCTGAAGTCCCCGATCCTGGCCATGGACACCGGGGGCGTGCGCTCCTTCAGGCAGCCCATCCGGATCCAGGTGCAGTTCGACCGCAAGGACTACGGCAAGGCCATCGTCCCCTACATCGTGGATGACAACGGCGAGCTGGAGCTGATCGACCTGGTGGACGTCTCGACGAACTTCGTCGCGGTATTCGAGACCTGGCAGCTAAAGAAGCACCTGGTCTGGGTTGTGCAGGACCTGTTCATCGGGGACCTGTTCGCCCATTTGCGCACGGTCGGCTTTAACCCCGCCCTGGACGGCCTGCAGGTCGTCAACACGGGGTCGATGTGGCATCCGGGCGGCGAGTGCTTCGGCATGACGGGGTTTGCCAACTGGTACTACAACACCCAGGTCTGGAGCGAGGGCGACCTGTTCCCGCGCTTCATGTACGAGGTGCCGATCTACGGGGGCCGCAGCGGCCAGCGCATCATCTGCACGAGGGCTTTCACATCGATTGCCAAGGAGTGGAGCAACTACTGGAGCACCTTCGTCGGCCCGCAGGGCGGGCTGAGTGATGCCCAGCGCTTCTACTCGATCTGCAACGGGATGGAGAACGCCGGGCATCCAGTGCTCGTGGACCTGCGCCATGAGAACGGCAGCGGGGGAGCGCACTCCGTGCTGGCCTATGCCCATACCGCAAACGAGCTCTACATCTACGACCCGAATGCCCCGGGAGTGGAGCGGGTCATCACGTTCAACAGCGGCAGTGGCAGCTTCACGCCCTACGGCAGCTATGACAGCATCCGTTACAGCGGCTCGGGCTCCCTGTGGCTGGACGAACCGTACCAGAACATCCTCGATGATGCCGAGCATGAGTTTGCTGACAACGGCTATGCATCGATCACCATCACCTCGCATGGATCCGGACAGGACGTACTGACAGGCAGCACGCTGATCACGGGCCATGTGGAAAGCACGGTGGAGCTCGTTGATGAGATCCAGATCAGCGTCGGGACGGCCTACCATGAGATCAGCGTGCCACCGAATGGCAACTTCAGCCTGACGGTGAACATCCTCGGTGGCAACAATCCGTTCTACTTCTCAACCTGGGCCACGCGGCTGGATGACACGGTGGTGTTCGTACCCCACGACATGCCGAGCGGCAGCTTCCACCTGAACGGGGTGTAGGGCATGATTCGTCCGGCGGGATCAGGCGGCAGGATCGCCCTCGTGGGATTCTGAAGCTGTGAGATCAGCCGGTGACTGCATCGTCGGGCCATCATCCGGAGGGCCCCGGCGATGCAGGCGCCGGAGCGGTCTGACCTGCCATCAACAGTCCAGGCATTGAGACCATGCTCATGCCGCAGCATGCAAGCCGGCATCCTCCACTTCACGCTCAGTACAGACGGGCATAAAACAGTGATTTGGAACCAAACAAATCATAGTAGGTGAACGCTGGACTGCCGTTTACAATCTCCATGCTTATGTCAATTCCATCGCTGCCACCTGTGATCTCCTCTTCCGGCACCTCCCAGGCATCCCCATTGACATCGCTGGCAACAACAAAATCCAATCCGCTTTGGCCGAGATAGCAGACTACCGGCAGACCATCGACAATTGCCATGGAACCATGGAATGAAGTCGTGGCTCCTCCACTGATTATCTGACCGTTGCCCCATGTGCTGCCAAGGGAATCAGCTGCTCGAACATACATTCTGTTTGCAGTATCGTACTTGTAATAGCTGATTGCCGGTCTGCCATTCACGACCATCAACGAGGATATCAGACCGGCAAACGCTCCATCCACAACAACAGGTGAGAACCAGCTGCTGCCGTCGGCGGCTGAGGCTCTGACGTACTTCAGATTGGAATTGCTGCCATCCCAGTAACTGATGGCGGGGTTGCCAGCCACAATTGCCATTGAGGGATACCGTCCCACGTCGTCCGTCGTGTCCAGGCTTAGCGGGCTGAGCCAGAGACTGCCTGTGATATCCGCCGCCCTGGCAAACTTCAGGTCCATGTTTGTCTGATCGTAATAGGCAATAGCCGGTCGGCCTTCTACAATTGTCATGGATGTGTATTTCCCAACGTTTCCATCGGTATCTACCCTCACAAACGCCCCCCAGGCCGTTCCCTGGGGATCCGTGGCCCGGATGTACTTCAGGTCCTGCTGGACGTCGGCATAGTAGCTGATGGCGGGGTTGCCATCCACAACTGCCATGGATGTGTATTCCCCGACCGAAAATACATTGTCAAGAGTCATCGGGCTGCCCCAGTCCTCCCCGTTGATATCCAGGGCCCTGACATACTTCAGATTGGTATGATCCGTATCGTAATAGCTGATGGCCGGATTTCCATCCACCACAGCGAGAGAGGAGTAGCGACCGACATCCGTGTCCTCATCTACAGCCTGGACGACCCAGGTGTCGCTCCGGGCAGTGATGTCGAATGTAGTGGAATGCTGCGCTCCCTTGTCATCAGTCACCCGCAGTCGGCAGGGGAAGTTCCCGGGGGATGAATAACTGTGGCTGGCGGAAGTGCTGCTGCCATAGCTGTCATACTGCCCGTCGCCATTGAAGTCCCATTCATAGTTGACGATGCTGCCGTCACTGTCAGAGGATGCACTGGCATCAAAACTGACGAGTAGCGGCGCTGAGCCGCCGGTGGTGCTGCCGGTGAAGGAGGCCGTCGGGGCGAAATTGCTCGGGTCATTCCCGCCGACGATGATTGTGAGCGTGTCTACGTCCCAGGCGCCCTGGTCATCCACAACCCGCAGCTTGGCATTGTAGACACCGGGTTTCGTGAAGGTGGCATTGGCTGACAGCACATGCACAATGTCCGTGTCATCCCAGACATTGAAAATCCCGTCACCGTCGAAGTCCCAGCCGCCACCGACAATGCTGCCGTCAAAGTCCACACTCTCAGCCCCGCTGAAGCTGACGGGCAGGGGAGTGTCGCCGCTTGTCGGCGTGGCGGAAGCGGAAGCCACCGGACGGCTGTTGCCCGCGATGATGAGGGAGACGGCTCCGAGAGCCACTGCCTCGCCATCGGCACTCGTGCCGCGGACCCGCGGACGGATGATACCGGGGTTCGATGTATCCACAGTTGCCATCCCGGTCGTATTGCCGGTCTGTTCGAAAATGCCGTCGCCATCCAGGTCAAAGTCGTAAATTTCAGCTCCGCCGGCGGTCAGGCTGGCAGTGCTGCCGAGGCTGCCGCTGACTAAATCCGTCTGCAGGCTGACACTGAGCGCTGCACCGTCCAGCGGCAGGGCAGAGACCATGTCCGAAGCCGGCCCTTCGTTACCGGAGTTGTCCACCGAGCTCAGGCGCACAAACGTGGTGCCACTGACACCCGTCAGCAGGAAGCGGGTGGAGCCTTCCAGCATATCTGCAGTTTTTACTCCGGCGCTGTGGGGATTGATGAAGGACCGGCTCGAATGATGGATGCGGTAGCCGGCGAGGTCAGCTTCCGCCACGGCATTCCATGTCAGTTCCAGTCCGCCACTCACTGGACTTGCCATCAGACCCAGCGGCGCCACCGGGCCACTGCTGTCTGAGTCCTGATATGCGCTGGCTCCAACACCGACAATGTCGGCGGTGTTTCCATCGAAGCACAGCACGCAGACGAAGGCATTGCCCACGCTGGACAGGTAGCTGGCTCCAGCCCTGATTCTGGCCCCAGTGCTGATCCGCACATGGCTGTCGCTGAAGGGGCCATGCCACTCCCAGCGGTCCGTGGCATAGTTGCCGGCTGCGAGGTAGTACTGCGAAGGCGCACCGGACCCGTCTGCCAGCAGGTTTACATCAGCGCTGACCGTTCCCGGCTCAACTCCCGCCATGGGGATGCGGTAGATACCGTAGGCTATCCCTTCGGCAGGGCTGGACAGCCTGGCAGCTTCAGCATTTTCAAAGAGCCCTTCCGTTGAGCCGAGGAACCATTCCCGGCCAGGAATGAATTCGCTGTCCGGTCCGATCCCGGAGGATGACCTTCCGGCTGTTTCCCAGGGCTGCAGGGCGTCATCGGGTAACAGCAGAGGAAAGTTGCCTGAATCAGTGCTGGTTCCCGCGATGTCAGGAACAGGATCAATTGTTCCTGGCTGTTCAGCCTGACGCGAAGTCCCACATGCGGAGATGCAACAGGCAATCAGAATTGCGGCAAGCAGAATCTTGGAGTTCATATGGGCCACCAACCTAAGGGTATTTCCAGTATAACAGCCCGGTTGGCTGCAGTCAGGGCTGGCAATCCATCCATGGTTGCAGCTTGCCTACTGCCCAGGCCGGACAGATATTCAGTCTGGGACAGTCATAATGCCTTGTGTACCATCCGGCACCATCGTTGTGGCTCGTTGTCCTGCAGACTAGAACAGCCGGCCATACTTGAGATCCTTGTTGTCGCGGTCGTAGTATGCGATCGCAGGCCGGCCGCTGACTGTGGCCAGAGAAGTAAACTCTCCAACGTTGCCAGCAGCATCCACGATATCCGGCGTGTCCCAGCTGGCGCCTGTGGCATCCAGGGCCTGGATGTACAGGAGTGCAGTGTTGGTATCGTCGCGGTAACTGATCGCCGGCAGGCCATTGATTACGGAGAGGGAACAGCTGCGGCCAACCTCGTTTGCGCTGTCAATAAGCAGCGGTACGCCCCACGCGGCACCATTGGCATCTGTAGCCCTCACATACTTCAGGTCCTTGCTGGCGCTGTCGTAGTAACCAATTGCGGGATTGCCACCCACAATGGCAAGTTCCGAGAAATTGCCTACCGAATCAGCGGGGTCGGCGGCGACAGGAGTTGCCCAGGCAGTACCGGCTGCATCTGTGGCACGGACGTAATAGAGATGGGACAAAGCACGGTAGCTGATGGCGGGATTCCCATTGACGACAGCCAGGCAGGTGAAGCTGCCAGCGGATGGTGATTCATCCACCGCTATGGGGGTTCCCCAGGCCGAGCCGATTGCATCCGCAGCCCTTACATAGTTCAGGTTGCTGTTCGTTTCATCGTGGTAACTGATGGCCGGCCGGCCATCCACGAAGGCCAGGGAAGAGTAATAACCCACTCCCGGTGAGGCATCCACAAGAACCGGTGTACCCCAGGCTGAGCCAGTTGCATCTGCTGCGCGGACGTATTTGAGGTTTTCATTGGTATCGTCGGCGTAGCTGATCGCCGGGAAACCATTGATGATCGCCAGCGAAGGCTCAATGCCAGCCCGGCCCTCCGTGTCAACCTGGATCGGAGTGCCCCAAACACTGCCATTTGGGTCATTCGCGCGGACATACATCAGGTCGCCGTTGCTGTCGTCAAAGTAGCCGATGGCAGGATTCCCGTCCACAACCACCAATGAGGCATGCTGACCTTCATCCTGGGATATGGCTACGGGGACAACCTGCCAGATGGGTACATCAATTGACAGCACTAGTTTGTCGACAATGGCAGCGTCTCCTCCGCTGGTGATTACAGCCACAAACACATTACCAGCCGTCGAGACGTGAACAGCTGGGTCCAACGCATACTGCTTCCCGCCCGAGAGGGGGCCATCCACTGCCCAGCGGCCGGTTTCGTAATCTGCCAGTGCAATGTACACACTGTCATCACCTGTCACGTTTAGCTGGACATCCACTTCGAGAACGGTTTTGCCGGATGGCTGCAGCCGCCAGATGCCCCAGGCCGATTCATCACCAGTAGACTGCAGGCGCAGGTCAGTCAGTACCTCTGAGGTCCTGAAGGACTCCAGGACTACATTGCCTTCAAGTTCCAGGTCTGTCGGTACAGAAGTGCCCTTGAGATCCTGCAGCAACGGAAGGCTCCCGGCCAGCTCATGTAAGTCACCATGCCTGCTGTCTGCCGGCAGCAGACTGCTATCTCCTGATCCGACGCAGGCAGAGCACAGGATTGCTGAGCTCAGTAAAACGAGATAGATCGGGATGTTTTTCATTCTGTTCTCCAGGTATGTGACCAGTCTCACCAGCGAATAGGTGCAATGAGCCGGGCCGGGACGCAATTCAGCGGGTTATCAGTGTATCGCACCGCCGACTGGACTCGAACCAGTAACCTAACGGTTAATCCCGCCGCCGGCGGGACTCTGCCATTTCAGCAACCAGCAGGTGTGGAAATTATTCCCTGCTGACTGGGAGCCTGGCAATTACTTCATCTGCCGCCGCAATTGCTGAAGCGCAGCCCAATGAAGATAGCGCTCACATCATCCGGTGGGAAATTTTGCTCTGCAGTTTATGCGTAAGTGCTGTGCATTGCATCATGAAGATCGCAAATTCGCTTCGCTCACGCAGCTCGATGAGTTCAGAATCATTCAGGGCACGCAGTTTGACCTTCGTCAGATCGTTGAGATATTCGCCAAGCTTGGCGATGTCAGTGGTTGCCATTTGAGCATCTTCTATGGCCAGGGTTTCATCCAGCAGCTGGTTGAGGATTGCCTGCTGCTTTGCCAGCCGGGCATTGGCCTTCAGTTTCCGATGAGCCGACAATCGTCTGAAAATGAGGAAGATTCCGGCTGCTATCGCCAGCAGCAATTCCTTGACAGCAGAAATCGAAGAGGCAAAAGTCCCAATCCTGCCAATGTCCTTGATGGGATCATGGTACAGGTTAACGATCACATGGTGGGTAACGGTGGGCCAGTCTTCTATCTCCGTGGGTGGGATGAAGGCTGGCTGGGCGCCCGGCAGGCGATCCCTGTAAATTGATAGTAGGACCTCCTCCACAAGGGTTATCTGGACGTCCGGCCGGACACCGATAAATGCCGTCGCGGTGACTGTCTCCACCGCTTCTGGAGGATTGGGTGGATACCCGGAATACATGCCTCGTGGAATTGTAAACTGCCGCATGTACGGATACAGTATCGACAGTGCTCCGGCATCCATAATTGGCAGCAATTCAAACTCCCCGCCGGCCATCAGCTTCCTGAATCCGGGATGCAGCATGCCCGTTGTCACCATAGCTCCGACCAGGGTGCTGTCCTGTTCCAGGGTATTGGCCCAGTCTTCAGTTTCCACCATGTCTGCGGACTCCATTCCCAGATGGTGCAGGATCCGGATGGCATCTTCATGCATGGCCGAGCCCTTCATGCCAATCGCAATTCGCGTCTGAACCAGTTCTTCCAGGCTTGTCAGTCCTGCAGACTTCCTCGCGATGACATGGATTGGCTCTGGATAGAGCGGGGCAACACAACGGATGTCCTGCATGTCAGCAGACCCGGACTGCAGAAGCGCGAGATCCACCAGGCCTGCCTGGAGCAACTCAGCATTCTCAACAGCCCCACTGGTTGTCAGAACTTCGACCTCGCGGCCTGTGCGTGCCTCCAGCAGCAGGGCAATTTCATTGCCAACGATGTGATACTGCCCGTTGGGTGATCCTGCGGCAAATCTGAGTGT
>JAHEFU010000003.1:0-10224 GCA_024645305.1 Planctomycetales bacterium | reverse complement strand
AATAGCTCGGCAAAACCTGCAGGTTGCATCAGGTCCGTGAGGCTTTGAATGGAGCCTTGTGGATTGACTATTAGAGCGAAGTCTCAATGATCGTAGCAGCCAAGATGCTATAGCACCCAAGGCTGCCGTGGGCTTTCGGGATGGAACATAAAACTCCGGCGACTGGACTCGAACCAGTAACCCTACGGTTAACAGCCGTATGCTCTGCCATTGAGCTACGCCGGATCAGTGGGAAAGAAATGTTACCTTTAGCATCCCCTGATGTCAATATTTCCGGTCTCATTTCGGCCAGTAGCACGGCTGTCTTCCAACAGCGTGGTGTGGTATACCCGGCAAGTACCATTCAGCAGGAGAATTCAAGCTTCACGCAAGGCCTGCCCGTCACAGCACGGACCACAGATGAGATAAGGGCGGAACCCTTGTGGGCAGTTCCAGGCCGGCAGGAAAATACTTGTACTTCCCGGAAAATGCGTGAATTGATTCACGAACACAACCTGAGTTCAGTAATACTAGGAAATTTCGCTTATGGAGAATTCGCGATGAAGTACTGGAATCTCACTCGGACTTCCATTATCTGATATACTTGGCTGATCCTCAATCTGCTCATCAAGGTGTTCCATGCAGGTTTTGAAACTCTATCGCTGGGAAGACCGTGAACTCGCCCGGCCCATACGGGAAATTGATTTACTGCGTCTGGATGACATGACACGCAATTCCAAGCAGCGCCTTTTCGCCTGGAGTGGCGATGAGAATGAAATGAACTACCTGCTGTATCCGGATTATGGCACAGCATATCCTGAATTCGACAACCGGATCCAGAAGCAGCGTCCCGGAGTCCGTTTCCGTTACGAGCTCACGGAATCCTAGGGCAAAACCCCACAAGGACAGTACTTTGATTACCAAGACAAGTGACCTCGGAATCCAGGCAACCCTGTACCTCGCCATGCGTGCGGAGGAAACCCCCGTACCGCCGCGGGTGATCGCCGAGATCTGTGAGTCCAGTGCGACCTATACCGCAAAGGTCATCCAGCACCTGGTGCGGGCAGGCATCATGCGGAGCACCAAGGGCAGCAAGGGGGGCGTGACACTGGCAATGCATCCCCGCGATATCAGCCTGCTGCACATCGTGGAGGCCTGCCAGGGAAAGATCCTCGCCGAATACTGTGAGGACTACGATGACACGAGCCGGCTGTGCGGACTGCACAAGGCGATGATGCAGCTCAATGGAGCTATCACGTCTGTCCTGACCCAGTGGACCGTACAGTCACTGGTTGACAATCCCACACCCCATGACTCGGTGCGCGACCACATCGACTGCAAGCTGCGCAACGTATGTGCAATATGCACCAACTGCGTCTTCGACTGAGTCCGCCGCTGGCAGCCGGATCGTGTAGGTCGCAGTGCCACACTGTGCCACACTCGTCCTGATGTGAAAAGGGCGCCGGTGCAGGCACCAGCGCCCGTTATCTGCAATTGTGGTAACAGCCTAGCTGCCTGACTCCTCAGCACCCAGCATTTCCAGTGCCTCCTCGGAGAACTCCGTGGACTTGGCCAGCAGTTCCATGGAGTAGTTGAAGTTGTGGATGCCCTTGCCGATGTCGACGAAGTCCAGGTTGTGTTCGGCATCCTCGACGAGCTTCTGCGCCTTGGCGTAATCCGCAGTGGCCGGATCAGCCAGGTCGAGGGCGGCCCGTGAACGCTTGACCAGCACACTCGTGCTGGCGACATCGTCCGCCAGGTATTCCGTCCACATGTCCAGGAAATCCCGGCCGACGTCACCGTGGCAGTTGATGCAGCCCTTGACTGTCGGTCGCATCACCTCGCCGCTGATCATTGCCAGCGCACCGTTCGTGAACTCCTCCATGTGGCAGCCGATGCAGTCCACCTGGGCATTGTACATGGAACTTGGCATGTCATCCACACCGCGCCCGCCGATGCCGGCATACAGTTCACGGGGGCCGAGGTGCGGTTCGGTATGGCACTGGTCACAGGCGAACTTGACCTGCTCGTCAGACGTATGGGCACCGTGCCGGATCTCCGAATGGCAACGGTAGCAGTCCACCTTGTGCTCGGTGACGTGGATATTGTGCAGGTCCTGGCGCTCGGATGTCAGCGTGGGGATTTCGGAAACATCGTGGCACTGCAGGCAGGCATTCGGGTCAACATGGCCCTGACCCTCGACGGAGTCGATGTGGCAGCGCTGACAGTCCACCTTCTGTTCGACGTAGTTTGTGTGGTTGAAGGTCTGGCCTTCCAGCTCAATGTCCTCGGCCGGGGGATCATGGCAGTCCAGGCAGAACTGCTGCGGCACCGGGATTGTGCCGGTGACGCGCTCCTTGAAGTGGCACAGGAAGCAGGCATTCTTGTCGGCCGCCATGTGATCACCCTCAATGTTGTGCGAATGGCATGTCGTGCAGCGCAGGGTCATACCGCGTGCTGACTTGCCGTAGTGTGCATCGTGATTGAACTTGATGCGATCCCGGAACATGATGTCGCCCTTGATGCTTTCCGGGCTGTGACAGCCGCTCGCCAGGCAGGAAGCGTCCTTGATCTCGGTGTAGAACTTCGTGTCATAGGTGCCGGTGACGTACTGCACGACCTGGTTGAGGGCCTTGACCTTGGAGGAGAGCTTGTACTTCTCCCCGGGGGCATAGTGGCAGTCCACACAGGCCACCGCACTGTGCATGGAAGCCTGCCAGGTTTCATAGTAGGGATCCATGATGTGACAGCTGGCACAGAAACCGGGCTGCGTGGTGTACTGCAGCGTACCGGCCCCTCCCAGTAATACCACCGCCACAATAACCAGCGTCACTACAAACCAGCGCTTGCGCATCAGGTTCTTCATTTCAAGTTCCTCCTTGAGCTCACTTAGAGGATTGGCTCTGATCCTCGACTGCCTCCCCGTAGTAAGTCACCCAGGGGTGCAGTACATCCAGGATCATGCGCCTGTAGACGAACATGAACAGTCCAAATCCTATCAGCACGATGGCCAGGATCGCGACAATTGTCCTGTTTACCTTGGCGCGGTCTATCAGGCGGACCGTGAAATCCTGGATAACAGCGAAGGTTCCCCTGGCTTCCTCAAAGTTTGCCTCCATGGCCTGGGGATCCGTGGCATGCACCATAGCGCGGGCGGTAAGCATCTTCGTATTGATCTGCTCGACCTGGGGCGTCATGTCATACATGCTCATATGGGTCGTATGCTCCGTTTCCTCCACGAGCTCCACCGCCTCCTGGTGCAGCTCCTGGATGCCGAGGATGCTTTCGCGCATCGCTACGATCTTCTCGTACTGGTCGTCACCCTCGCTGTGGCAGGCCAGGCAGCTGGGCGTGGCGTCCTCGCTGAGGAAGTTGTCAGTGGGCTTTGGCAGCTTGTGCGGATTATGGCAGGTCACGCACTGGCCGAAGCCCAGTTCGGTGAAGACCTCCGAATGGCGGCTGCGGTTGTAATACTTCTCCGTTGCCAGATGGCAGGTTCCGCAGACGTTTTCCACGGTGGAAACGCCCGGCGGCATGGCTCCATGGCTGCCGTGGCAGTTATTGCAGACCGGCGCCCCCATGTCGTTGTTTTCCAGCAGCTGAATGCCGTGCTGGCCTCCGCGGAAGTCGTCAGGAATCGTGGATTCAATGCCATAACCGGACATCAGCGCCTCATCCGAATGGCAGCGGCCGCAGGTCGTCGGCTGGTTCTTCTTGTAAACGGGAGAATTGGGATTGTTGACCTTGAGGATGTTGTGGGATGTATGGCAATCCACGCAGGTTGCCACTTTCGTGTCACCATTCTCGTACAGGGCCATGCCGTGTTGACTGGTCTTGTAGAGATCAAGCTGGTCCGTCCGGATGTTGCCGTACTGGCGCATCAGTTCCGCATCGCTGTGGCAACTCGCGCAGAGCTCGGGGATGGCGGCCCGGTCGGGTTTGCCCCGGAAGCCGGCTTCCTCGGACTTGGCTTCCCACATGTCATCAGTGTTCGGATCGCCACCGTGGCAGTCAGTGCAGCTGAAATCCATCTCGCTGTGGATGCTGTCCTGGAATTGCGTGACCATTGTTGCCAGGTCACCCTCCAGCTCAAGGTGGCAGGTGATGCAGCCACTTTCCTCACGTGTGAGGAGTGGGGATTTCGTTGAAGCCAGCTGCTGCGTGGCTTCGCCGGCCTCAGTTTCAGGGGCCGCTTCAGTCTCTTCTGCCGTCGGGCTGTCACTGTCCTCAGCAGGGGCCTCATCCTGGGCCCAGAGGGCCGCCAGCGGGATTGCCAGCAGGACAAGGATGATCAACAGGCGGTGCAGGGTGTTGTTCGTCATTTCGATACCGCTCCCCAGTAGCTGAGCCCTATGAACATCAAGAGCCCGATGAAGAAGATGCTGACAATCGGCAGGCGCTGCAGCGGATGCTGGATCTTCGGCGAACTGCGGTCGATCCAGGGTAGCGCCATCAGCGCAAGGAAGAACACTCCCGCGAAGATCAGCGTTGCCGGCTTGTTGAAGTCCTGAATGCCCATAAACGTGCGGGGCACGAGCTTGAGTATCTGGTACAGGGCCAGGAAGTACCATTCCGGCTTTACATGTTCAGGAGTAACGAAGGGATCCGCCGGTTCCTGCAGGCCGTGGGGGAAGAATCCCGCGAGGAAGACTATCAGACCGAGCAGGCAGACAGCGGAGGCCAGTTCACTGAATATATGGTTGGGCCAGAACTTTGGTCCCGTTCCGACTTCTCCTGGTTTAGGGTGATACATCGTCTACTTCTCCACGGGATTGGATATACCGGTTGTGCGCACCATCACGAGGTGCATCACGACCAGCAGTGCGGTGATGATCGGCAGGACCATCACATGCAGCGCGTAGAAACGGGTCAGGGTGTCGCCACTCACGTTTTCCCCGCCGCGGAAGAAGTGCAGCAGGAATTCACCGAAAGCGGGCGGTGGCACGCTGTTGGTCATTTCTGTGCCGACGGTAGTGGCCCAGTAGGCGATCTGGTCCCAGGGCAGCAGGTAGCCCGTGAAACCGAAGCCCAGCCCCATGATCAGCAGGAACACTCCGCTGACCCAGTGCAGCTCTCGGGGCCGCTTATAGCTGCCGGTGAGGAACACCCGGCACATGTGCACCATCATGATGATTACGAAGAGATTGGCGCACCAGTGGTGGACTGAGCGTACAAACCAGCCGAATTCCACCTCGGTCATGATGAACTGGATGGAAGCGTAGGCTTCATCAACCGTCGGCTTGTAATAGAACATCAGCAGGATGCCGGTGATCACCTGGATCACGAATGTCAACAGGGCAGTACCGCCGAGGAAATAAGTTGGCCAGCGGGTCGCGTGGGCCGGGATGATGTCGGCACCCTCAGCCTTGAGAGAGGAGATGATACCGATGCGCTCTTCAAAGAAACCCTTGTTCTCATGCGGGACGTCGTCCATCATCCGACCTCCTTGCCAACGAACACGTGTCCATCGGGCCGGACCTCAACCTTGTAACGTTTCAGGTCGCGGGGAGAGGGGCCAGTGATCCGTGTGCCATCCAGGGTGAATTTCGCACCGTGGCAGGGACAAAACATTTCTCCCTGCTCCAGCTCAACCATGCAGCCCAGGTGCGGGCATTTCTTTTCCAGCGCAATGAACTCGTCCTCGGAACGCCTCACCAGGACAAGCGGAATGCCTGAGGCATGCATGATTGTCTTGAAGCCACCCGTCTGAATCTCTTCCGCCGGCCCTGCGTCCACCCACTCGCTGGATTCGCTGGATCGCGCGGGTGGATTGACGAATTTGAGCAAGGGGTAAGCGATAACTGAGATTACTCCGAGTCCTCCAGCACCCATCAGGGTGTCCAGGAAGCGCTTTCTTGACAGCTTAGGATCCATTAACTCCACCTGCCTGCCTGATTTATCCATAACTGGACTGGCCTTAAGCTCTGGCGATTGTACACTAATTACATTATGGATGTCCATTGTCTTTCGTGAATCATTGGTCAATTCTGTCAGTTGATAACTTGTCTCAATTGGTGGACAGCTTTTTCCAAAGAGTAAAAACTGGCATTCTTCCAAATGGAGTATTTCTAATTCAGATATTATGTGTTATAAATATCTGAGTTAGGATTCCTCAATGTCCGGAATACCACGGATGGAACCAAATGGACGCGCAAGCCAAATTTCAGGGTGGAATTTCAGGTGAACGGAGAAGTCACATCACTGGTCAGCCGGGGAGCTTCAACTCCTGAGAGACTGTTTCGTCTCTGGATGCTAGGTGCATCTGAACAGGGAACCCCCGAGCTTGGCAGCGTTGCCAGGCCGCGACGGCAGGTCCAACTGCGGAATGCGGTGGCACTTATAGGCTGATACTCCCAAGCAACTCTTTATTCCTGGTCCTGAGCCCGGGTTGCCATTGGTGACCCGGGCCCTTTTTCAGTCCAGGTAGCGGGATCGAAGCGCCAGCGGTGGCAGGGCACACGCTTTTCCGGTCAGCCTGTGGCGGTTGCGTTTGACAACGCCATACAGAGGATCCAGCAGGGCATCCGGGATCCACCAGCTCAGCCAGCCCAGCAGGTTCCAGGGAAAACCCATCTTCGTGGCAATCAGTCTGGCGGCGCGGCTGCGGTGATACAGCCTGGCCCGCGGAGTACCCGCGCCAAGCACGCAGACGATGCCGTCGAGAGCTGCGTTGTCATTGCGGATGCTCCTGATGTAATCTGCATCCATGCCCAGTTCAGGCAGCAGCCTGGCAGCCGTATCCCCCTGCAGTGCGGCAATATGAATGCACTGCTGCGGATCATGGCGCAGCATGAAGCTGGCAGAGTTGTTGCAGAACGTGCACTCAGCGTCGATGAATACGATGAAACCCGGCAGCCCGCCTGTCCGGTGTACGCCGGATCCTGCTTGTGTGCTTTGGTCCTGCCGTTTCATCAGCATTACATTACCCCAGCGACGAGGCCAGTGTTTCAGTAGAATCGGCAGTCGGCTGGCCAGCTGCAACTGGATTATCGTTTGGCGAATTCCCCGGAAAACTTGCCCCATATATCTTGGCAATTTCAGATATCACCTGTATCATATAGCAATCATAATTTCGCGGCAGCGGATGCTGCCAGATGCCGGTATGCATACAGATGCGGGCAGACTGGACAGAGTTGAGCATGGAAGCCTCTGCCCAAGGGAGATTCAAATGCAACCCAGGGTGCAACAAATCGCGGTGGCAGCGGTCATCGGCATTGCGTTGCTTTCAATGTTGGCAATGCAGGGCCTCCGGTCAGCCAAGGCCCAGGATGTGCCGGATGGCATGTCCCAGGCTGTGATTTCAGAAGATTCACAGTATTGTGTGCAATGCCACACTGAGCAGACACCGGGCATCATTGACCATTGGAAGGGCAGCTCCCACTCCGAGAAGGGTGTGGCCTGCTACGAATGTCACGTGGCAACGGAGGGTGAGGTCGACGCCTTCGACCACTTCGGATTCACGATCGCCACTGTGGTGACACCGCTGGACTGCGCCAGATGCCATGAGAAGGAGAGCGTGCAGTTCCAGAAGAGCCACCATGCCTCGGCTGGCAACATCCTGGCCTCGCTGGACAACTTCCTGGCCGAAACGGTGGAAGGTTCCAGGGAGGACTTCAATCCGCACAGCCCCACGCCCGGCATGGACGTCGACATGGTCAAGGGCATGGCCAGTGCCAATTCCGGCTGCCAGCAGTGCCACGGCGGCAAGGTCAGCCTGCAGGCTACTGACGGCAGCCTGCTGACCTTCCAGGATTTCCAGCCTGACGAGAACGGCATGCCCACCAACATGGAAGCGGTGGCCCGCATCGCCCGTGACGCTGACGGCAAGCCGAACCTTGACTCCAGTTCATGGCCCAACACCGGCATCGGCCGTCTCAACCTCGATGGTTCCAAGGGCTCCTGCTCAGCCTGCCACAGCCGCCATGACTTCAGCCCGCGCCGGGCCCGTCAGCCGGAGAATTGCGGCAAGTGCCACATGGGTCCGGATCATCCACAAAAGGAGATCTTCGAGGAAAGCAAGCATGGCGTGGCCTTCCGCGACCTGAAGGATGACATGAACCTCAACGCTGACGAATGGATCCTGGGCCAGGACTACAGTGCAGCCCCGACCTGCGCCACCTGCCACATGTCCGGTAACTCGCGCAATGGCGGGGAAGTCACCCACGATCCGGGCGAGCGCATCAGCTGGACCAACCGGCCCCCGGTCTCCGTCCGTATGGATACAGATGCGGACCACAAGATCGTCACTGAGACAGATCCCCTGAAGCGTGCGGAGCTGATCGCGGACACGGCGGACCAGAAACGTGACCGCATGAAGCAGGTCTGCAGCCACTGCCACACACCGGATTATGTCAACAAGTTCTACGAGCAGTATGACAACCTCGTGCTGCTCTACAACGAGAAGTTCGCCAAACCGGGAACGGAGATCATGGGTGCGCTCAAGACCTACAACATGACAACACCCACAGCCTTTGACGAGGAGATCGACTTCACCTGGTTCTACCTGTGGCACCATGAGGGTCGCCGGGCACGGCACGGCGCGAGCATGATGGCTCCGGACTACACACACTGGCACGGAATGTATGAAGTAGCCGAGCGCTTCTACATGGAGTTCATTCCCCAGGCCCGCGAGTATGTCGAACATGCCCGTGAGGAAGGCCGGATGGAGGACGCCGACGCTGTTGAGGCAGTGATCGAGGCCATTCTGGCAAAGCCGGAACATGCCTGGTTCGAGGGCGGCGCTGAGGAATTCACGAAGCGCATCCAGAAGGCCATGGAGGAGCGTTACGGCAAGTAACGCTGCCTGATCCAGGACAGAGAGACAAGCTTCACAATTGCCCGGGTTGCCAACGGTGACCCGGGCAATTCCTTATCCCGAGAGACCCGGAGCTTGCATTGCGGGACGGCAGGCGGATCAGGCAGTGATTTCAGCCTGTACCTGGCTGATGTCCAGACCTTCATAGCCCAGCTGGCTGGCAATCTCCCACACATCGAACTTCTGGCCCTCTGACCAGAGCCCCCGCAGGAAGTCCCCGGTCCGTCGGCTGCTGAACCAGTTGCCACCGAACTTGCTCTCCAGGTGCCGGCGCAGCTGGACCTCCCAGATCCAGGCCTGCAGGTATTGCAGGACGTAGAAGTTGCGGTCGAAATCAGCCAGATAGCGCTGCGCAGGGTACTGCACGGCATTGGCCCTGCTGAGGTATTCGACATACGTGTCGGCCAGTTCCTCACCACCACCGCGCTCGTAGAACTCAATCTCATAGAGCAGCTTGGCGCCGTAACGGCGCAGGAAGTACAGGCGGTGGAAACGGGCGAAGGCCGGATAGTCCCCCGGGTCCTCGCGCATGATCTCCCTCCACCAGACCGGGTTGCTGACCAGGTGCTGCAGCAGGAAGGCGTAGCTCTCGTGCACGCTGGTATCCCCGCTGTGGCGGTAGACTACGGACAGCGCCGGATCCATGTGCGCGCTGAACTGCATGTGCCCCGCTTCATGGAACAGAGTGGAGAAGTCATCCTGCCCGCCGTGCGGCTTCAGGACGATGCGTACATCCTGCGGGGCCTGCACACTGACACAGAATGCACGCGGAGACTTGCGCGGGCGGTCCTCAAGATCGATCAGGACGTTCTTCTGGTTGTCAAGATCTATTCCCATACCGCGCATGGTGCGGGCCAGGGCCGGTACCATGTCATCCATCGCGAACATCCCGTCATACTGGCGGGCCCGCAGCACGTAACTGAGGTCGGCTGAGCGCACCTCGCGCTCACCCAGCCCGGCGATCGCCGCATACTGCCGCAGGCGCGTGGCAAAAATCTCGTCGGTCTCGTCCAGGAAGCGCCGCATCTGCTCCGCCAGCGGGCGGATCTTCATTTCGGCCAGCTTTTCACTGTAGTCAATCTGGTTGGCATAGCCCAGGCCCTGCAAAGTTTCCCTGAGCTTCTCAAAGATTCGCTGCCGCAGCGGGTTGAAGCTGTCCATGACCTGCATGTAGGCCTCCTCCAGCTGTCCGCGGCGCTCATAGTCTGGTTCATTGGCAATGATCACGGGCATTGCGCGGTAGGGCCAGCTGTCCTCCCCGAGGCTGACTGTCGTACTGCCCTCAGCGTTGGCAAGTTCCTCCGCCATGTCCTTGATCTGGTCCTGCACATAGTTGCCGGAGAAGTCCGCCCGCAGGAAGCGCAGCAGGCGTTCATCTGCAAACTCGCCGGGTTCGCTGGCAACAATGAAGTCGAGGGTTTCACGCGAAT
>JAHEFU010000107.1 GCA_024645305.1 Planctomycetales bacterium | reverse complement strand
TCTTGAATAGATGCAGAATACTGGCCCTTATCTGTCTGGCAATGCTGCTGGCAGCCTGCGGAGGCCAGGCAATTGACAATCCGCTTGAGGGAGACACTCTGGCGGTGAATGCTGACACGGCGGAGCAGCTGGATCTCTCCAGTTTCGAGCCGGACCGCGCCAGCTCCGGACTGCCCCTCATTCCGACTGAGGAATCCGGTACGGACCGCTCAAGCTCGGACTGGGACATTTCCCTGACAACGGTGCTGGGCAGTGACTACATCCTGCAGGAGGGCTCCGCCGTGGACGGGACCAGCCTGCTGATCGGTGCCGGAGCCGGTTCAGTCGAGTCGGAGGAGGGGAATTTCGCGTACGGCATGTACAAGCTCAGCTGTGAGCCGGGAACACGACCGCTCTCGCTGAACATTGAGTGCACCCCGCAGTCCCTGGGCGAGCCGTACTTCGTGGCAGTTGCCAACTATACAGACATGCGCTGGAAGTGGTTCGGGCCCGTCAATCTTCCGGAGTTCCAGCTCGAGCTGGCCGGGCTCAACAAGCAGTTCAGTACCCACCTGGGCAACCTGTACTTCCTCATCCTGGCCCCGCAGGGCACAGTGGCGACGCATTCCCAGACCAGCCTGATCTGCGGTGCCCCCACCGGGGAGGAGCAGCCGGGCTGCCCGCACAACCTGGTTGCCAGTGACGGCCAGGTGCCCGATGCCGTGGCCCTGAACTGGGTCGGCGGGAATGACAATGCCGGCTACCAGGTGTTCCGCCGGGCCTTCAACAAGGACAGCGATTGGCAGCAGATCGGCCAGACCCAGCAGACGCACTTCCTCGACAACCACGCCCCGGACTGGAAGATGTTCTTCTACCGAGTCCGCTCCGTGAATCCAAATGGTGAAAGCTGCTTCAGCAACATCGACAGCGGTTTTGCCGGCGGTGGACAGGAACCGGGGATCATCACGGGACAGCTGACCAACATGTTCGGCGAGCCGATTCCCGGCGTGGCCATCGGACTGCTGGGCTTCAACGAGCAGATGCTGCGCTTCACGAACCAGGAGGGCAAGTTCCTCTACCGGGACCTGCCTCAAGGCAAGTACATCGTGGTCCCGCTCAACGAGAACCTGAAGTTCTTCCCGCCGGCGAGAATGGCGGACCTGACCCAGCAGGTGCACGTGGACATGCATTTCAACGCAGCCCCTGAAGCGGTCTTCCACCGGGTGCACGGCTTCGCGGTGCAGGTCACGCCTCCCGACTCACCCTTGCCGCCGGTGCTGCCGCTGGAGGGTGTGCAGATTGTCCTCAATCCGCTGGGAGATCCTGACAACCAGATCACTACAACGACGGATGCACTCGGGCACTACAACTTCGAGGATATCCCCAACGGCATCTACATGGTGCGGGCCCAGCTGCCGGGCATGGGCTTCATCCCGGATGTGCATGAGGTCGTGATCAACGGCATCAACCCACCGGACCGTCGTGACTTCTTCGGTATCCCCGAAGGCGGAGGACCCGGCAACTGAACCAGCCATCCCAATGGACGGTCGGGGCAAATTGCCCCGGCCACGAAACAAACAGGCCCCCGGGAAATCCCCGGGGGCCTATCCATTTCTGCCTGGCTGTCTGGCCTAGGGATCAATGATGTAGATCGTGAACAGTTCAACGAAGCTCAGGGGAGCGACATTGATGCCGAAGTCGAAGGTCGGTATGCCGTCCGGCAGCGCGGGGTCCGGAATGATCTCGAAGTGCAGGCTCTCACCAGGCACATACGGTACTTGCGGGAAGGCTGCACCACCCAGCGGCAGGAAGGGATCCGGCTCGAAGAAGTTGACAAAGCCGGGGATCTCGCCGGGCAGGAAGAACCCGGACTGGCTGATGTCAAAACTCGTTCCGGAGATGCAGACGGGTGAACTGCTGTCCAGGCTGAGCTGCGTCAGCTCGATCTGGATCTGCACCTGATCGTCAGGCTGATCGTTGTTGTGGATCTGGATCTGCGGCCGCGTGGCAGTGGGCACATCGTTGTTCGTGGAGATGAAAACACCGCTGAGCGGGTCAGTCGTGCTGTCATTGACAATGAACGGGACCGTGCCGATGGGCTGCATGGTTGCCATGTCCAGCAGCTGGGCACTGCCCGTTGTGCCGTCAGGCAGCTTCACGGGCGGTTCACCGGGGCCGGGCATTGGGCCGGGCACGAGGCTCGGGATGTCGATGCACCAGATCCACAGGCCGCCGACCGGCCACTCGTTGCCGGGTGCGCCGTTGTTCCCGTCTGTCTCTGACGTGATGTCACCCAGGGCGAGTGCCAGCCCGCCGACGCCGCCGGCACCGACCGGGAAGCCGTCCCCGCCGTTGCCGCCATTGCCGCCGACTGCGGTGGCCGTGCCCGTGAGGCCTGTCGTCGCCTCATTCTCCGTGGGTCCGGGAATACCGGCTACCGCCGTCGCCGAACCGCCATCGCCGCCGTCACCGGCCTTGGCCTTGAAGCAGTTGCTGCCGTTGCCGCCGTTGCCACCGAGGGCGTTGGCATCACCGCCATCACCGGACTCTGCTCCGCCGGAGGTCCCGGTGAATCCGCCACCGGTGATGTAGTTGGCCAAGCCGCCGTCACCACCCGTCGCATCAGCGGAACCACCGGATCCCGCGGTACCGCAGCAGGTGTCATCACCACCGTTGCCGCCCGTGGCATTGGCAATGCCGCCGAAACCACCCCAGGCCTTGCCGAGGGTGATACTGGCCGCACCGAACACATTGCCGCGTACGCGCATACCCCACAGGGGCATGTCACCGCCCTTGCCGCCGATGGCCACTGCATCGCAGCCATCATCGGCCGGGCAGCCATCAGCACCATCAGCGCCCTTGGCTGTCGCCGTGCCGCCATCTCCACCCCAGCCGGGGTTCATTGTGAAGTTGTTCTTGACCTCAATCAGCTTGCCGGCGGTGATGCGGTACTTGTTGTTGGATTTGCCACCCTTGCCACCTGTGGCCATCGCGGTCGGGCAGCAGTTTATTGCATCCGCATCGCCACCCTGGCCTCCGCTGCCCATCGTGATGGTGCAGTTGTCAAGCACGATCCGGCGGCTGGCATGCATGCGCAGGCGCCAGCGGTTGTCCTCGCCGTCCTCGCCGACTGCCGTGTCGCAGGCGGTAACGTTGTTGCCGTCGCGGCCACTCGGTCCGGTGATGTTCCAGTCCGTGCCCTTGATTGTGCCCCGGCGCTGGTATACCCGCAGCACGACACGCTTCACATGCTTCGGCTGCACGGGGATCACGCCCCAGTTCTTCTTCATGTGCCAGGTCCAGCGCGGGCCGTAGTAGACCACGTGGTTGCTGGCACCGCGGCTGACGGAACTGACGCCGTTGGCCTGCGCCTGGTCATCCAGCGGCATCACGGTGAAGGGGAATTCCTCGAAATCACCGTTGTCAACCTCATCGGTGGCCTGCTCAGGAGTGAGCAGGTCCTCCTCATCACTGACGATCTGTATATTGCCGTTGGAAACCAGCGGCTGGCCGTCGAAGGTGGCATCACCCTCGGCGACGATCTTGAGGGACTTCGTGTCATCCGCGGGCACTCCCGGATCATCGGGCAGTTCCTGGATGATCTGACCGTTTACGGTAAGCGTTCCCTTGACGATGATGCAGATGTCCGTGTCACCGCCGTGGATCGTGCCGTCAATCGTCAGGTCGCCGTTCACCGTGAGCTGCGCACCGTTGCTGAACTCAACCGTGTTGCCGTCACCGACGGTCGCCGGGCCTTCAATCTCCAGGTCCGCATCTATGGTGGCAGGCAGCTCCTGGCTGGCATGCGGTGTCCCGCTCAGCATGTTGCTGTTGTCCTCGGCATTCGCCGGGTCCGCTCCGTCGCGGACGCGGACGGCAAAGGCGTATTCCACGTCATTACTCAGGCCGCTGATCACGGCTGTCTGTTCGCTGCCGGAGTCCTCGTCATCCTTCGCGAGACCGGTGACATCCATGCTGTCGGCCGTGCCGAAGTCCACCACGCTGCCCTCGTTCCAGTACACAGTGTAGGTTCCCGGCCAGTTCTGGGTGTCATCCGCCTCAAACCAGTTGACGCGCATGCTGCCGTCACCGGGGACGAGGTTCATCACCCCGGCATCCTCCGGCGCTCCGCCGATCCAGAAGGGCGGAGTCGTGTCCGCCGCTCCCTCACCCGCCAGGTTCGAGCTGATGCCCTCGCTGCCCGCATTGACCGGGCGCAGCCAGAAGCTCACTGCACTGCTTGTTGCTACATCCGTGAGGTTGGCGGCATAGGTCAGGCGGAATTCCGCTGTGCTCAGGCCGCTGTCATCCGCGAAGTTGACGGTACCCAGGTTGATTGCGGCACCGTTGCCGGCCGCCGCATCAGCGGGATAGTCAGCACTATCTCCACCATAGAGACTCCAGCTGTCAACGGTGTTGCCGAAGTTCTGTCCGATGGGCGTGATGTCCGCCAGGGTGATCAGGCCGTTGCTGTCGCCATCGACAACGGACAGGCTGCTGGCGAAGGGATAAGTGGTCCCCGCTGCCGGATCAGCATTGAAGTTGACACCCAGCGGGGTGATGTCGGAAATGCCGACCTGGGAATTCTGGTCGTAGTCTCCGACGTTGCTGTAGCTGAAACTCACATCACCTGATCCTGCATCCACGCTCAGGTCCGGGATCCGGCTGCTGCTGCCACTGGGCGCTGCGGAAGCCGAACGCCCACTGAGCATGCCGCCCTCGGCAAAGCTGATGCTGGCAACACTGAACTGTCCACTGGGGCCGTTCATCAGCTGCGGATGCACGATGGTGCTGCCCAGGTGCACGCTGCCGGCGATGTCAGAGACGGCCAGGTTGATCTGTTTATCTGCCTGCACACCCGGCCAGGACTGCAGTTCCGCTGCAATGGGATGCAGCAGGCTGCTGTCGTAGTCAAGCTGGAGATGGATACTGCGCAGGTCAGTGGCATCCGCAAGGATCTCCACAGTCCTGCCCGTTGTGGTTTCATGAACCTGCAGTGCGAAATCGGCATTCCCACCGTACTGGAAACTGCTGTCGAGGACTCTAAGTTCGAAACCGTCGCTGCTGACCAGGCTGTATTTTGCCTGGTTGACTTCGGTGCCCGTCTGTTCTATCCCGGGAACCTGGTTGCTGCCTCCGCAGGCGGCAAGGGAAACCAGTAGCGCCGCGCACAGAAAGCAAAGGAAAAGATGCTTCATCGCACTCTCCTCATCCAGAAAATTTACTAAGGGCAATCGCTGGGCCTGCCGCGAAACATGTGGTCCTTCGCACAACTCCGCGGAGAAACTGCCACAAGGCTAAAGCTGCTCATTAGCATACACACCGTATGAGGGTCACTTCAACCACAAACAATACCCGCGGTCGGAATCCACCTAACAGCAGGCTCGGATAGTCTGTCCTATAATCTCGCAGTGATTGAATTCAGCGAAGTCAGTCTGGTCAGCGGAGGCACAACTCTGCTGACTGACTTCTCATGGCAGATGCCTGACCCGGGTGTCTACATGCTGCTCGGGGGAAACGGCACCGGTAAGAGCCTGCTGGCCAACATGCTCTGTGGTCGTACACGGCCTGACAAGGGCAGCGTCAGCATCATGGGGGAAGCCGCCAGCAGGATCGGCGGGCAGGTCTGGGCAGCGGATGCAGCGATGGCGATCCGAGAGGATGAATCTGTCGAGGAATACATCGAGTTTGAACTGAGCTGCAGCGGGGCCGCAGGAACCGCTGTGGACGACTGCCTCAGGATGCTGAGCAGTCTCCACTTCAACATCAGCGATAAACTGCTGTCGCAGCTGCCACACTACGAACTCCTGCTGGTCCAGATTGCCATTGCCGGATTCGTGGAGGGACCACTGCGGATTCTCGATGGCCACCTGACATACCTCGATGACAACTACTGCAAGGTTGCAGCCCAGATGCTGCGCAGCCTGGCATTGAAGCAGGAACGGTTCCTGCTACTCACCGCTTCCCGCGTGGCCTCTGAACTGCCGGACCTCAAGGCAATGTGGCTCCTGTCACGCCAGTTGCCTGTGCAGCTGCAGGAACTGCAGAGTGCAGCCGGTATCACCACGGCAATGCAACGGGTCACAAGCAGTACGGCAATCAGCGTTTACTACCGCAATGCAGACCTCAGCCCGCGTGAACTGACATCCGGGGAGAGTTACCGGGTTCTGAACCGGCTGGAAGGCGGACTGAATCTTGAACTGGCCGGGACTCTGGATGAATGCCTGGCGGAACTCGCCGCCCGCGGTATTGAAATCCGCAGGATTGACCTGCAAAAACCCTAGATGAAAGCCGGGATATCCAGTTCCTTGAGATAAACCATGGCCTCTTCCGGAGTTTCGAAGATATTCACATACTTGTCAATGCGTTTCGTGGACAGCAGGCGCTTGACTAGCTTCTGGGGTGCACAGAATACTATTTCGCCCTTGCTGTCCTTTACCTGCTTGATGAGAATCAGGAGGTATCCAAGTCCGGAACTGTCAAGGAAACTCATTTTCTGGAGGTCAATCATGAATTTCTTGTACTGTTCAATTCTGTAAGATTCAACTTTTTGGCGCATATCAGTAATCGAGTTAATGTTTATCTCTCCGTCCAGTTGCAGGACGAATATCCCCTCGGATAGAAAACAACTGACCATGTATGCCGCCGCCTCTTCGATGAACAACATACATATACTATCCAATGGAACTTCTGCTAGCAAGTCAATGGGATGTCTGCGCCGGGTCGCGAATTGCCGGGTTGAACCCTAGCCAAGGCCTTCGCTGACTGCCTGGTCAAGCGTGTCAAAGATCCTGATGTACTTTTCAATATTGACCCCGGACAGTAGTTGCCGGACGGGATTATTCGGGCTGCAAAGCGCAACCACGCCCTCGTTCAGCCTGACCTGCCTGATGAGCACTATCAGATACCCCAGACCTATGCTGTCCAGGAAGCTGACATTAGCGAGATCAATGACCACCTTGTGGTAGTTGTGCAGGTCACTTCCGTCAATCTTCTCGCGAGTATGGATCAGGTTGTTGATGTTTAACTCCCCGGTCATACGCAGTATGAGAACGTCTTCGCCGTACGAGCTCTGATTGATCATCCTTTGCGACCCTCCGGCTGATGCAGGATTTTTCATACTACCCTTGAAAATCCGCGTTAGTTACCTGTTTTGCCGGGATTTGACCTGTGGCAGCCTGAATCCCGGCGAGGGGCCTATAATCGCAGTCCAGCATGTTCTTCAAACGCCAGCCACGTGAAATTGATTATCTGCTCATTGGCCTGGGCAATCCCGGCCCGCGATATGCTGCCACCAGGCATAACGTGGGCTGGTGGCTTCTGGACCTGCTGCTGGAGAAGTACCCCAGTAAACGGCATTACGGCAGGCATCGCAGCGTGGTGGACCTGGCCATGGTCGGCGAGCGCACCGTTGCCCTGATCAGGCCGACGACCTTCATGAACCTCAGCGGGGAATCGGTCAGGGCCTGGCTGCGCGAATACCCGGAAGTCCCACGGGCGATTGTCTATGACGACACCGCATTGGCAGTTGGCAAGGTCCGGGTCCGGGAACGCGGCAGTGCCGGCGGCCACAACGGCATGAAGAGCATCATTGAATGCCTGGAGACGGACGAAGTGCTGCGGGTCCGCATTGGAGTCGGAAAGCCGGACATGGAGGACACCGCAGACTATGTCCTGGCAGAGCCGCCGGAACAGGACCGCAAGCAGATCAATGTGTCTCTCCAGCTTGCGCTGCGTTGCTGTGAGGAACTTATCGCTGGACAGCTGGGCCGTGCACAGCTGGTTGCCAGCGGACACGAGCTGCCGGAGAAGAAGGAACGCAAGCCCAGGCCGCCAAGGCCCACACCAAAACTGACAATGGCAGACCTCATGGCAGGCAGGCTCAGCCCGCCATCAGACGGTGAGCAGACAGGTCCGGAGCCTGAACTGGATAAAGGAGAGGATGAGGGCGAATCCTGAAGCCCTGCAGGTTCAGGGCTGCAGTACGAATACAACGGGCTGTTGCTCTGCCTGGTCCGGAAAGATGAACTCGCCGGTAATAGTGGTGCCCGAATTGCTGACCTGCACTGCCCCTTCGAAGTAATAGTCAAATGCCATGCCGCGATCAATATGCAGCACCAGGTGGTCATCCGCAAGTGTGCCGATGCCTTCCACCGAGCCAAACTGTTCTTCGTCATCTCCCTGGACCCGGGCTGCATACACCCTGCTTTGCTCAAATCTCACCAGTTCAAGCTGCAGCAGTCCAAGTACGCCCACAGGCTCCACACTGCGGTAGATTCCGCTGATCTCCCGTGCAGTCAGCGAGCGGGGTTCAATAAATTCTGCACTGCTGCACGACCCTCCCACAATCAGCAGGACAAGCAGACACAGCCCAAACAGGGTTCCAAGGCATCCTTTTTCCGGTGACACACTTAGATTATAAGGCAATCAGATCGTCGACCCACTGGTCTTTCACTCGCGGGCTCGTGCCGCATTGCCCTATAATCGCCCCATGTCAGATCTGCTGGAAGTCCATACGACATTCGCCAAGATAATTGATGCCACGGAAATCTGCCGGAAACTGGTGGATGAGAAGCTGGCAGCCTGCGCGCAGATGATTCCAGGTGTCACTAGCATCTACTACTGGGATGGCAGAACTCGCCGGGACAGTGAATTGCTTGTGCTGATCAAGACTACGAAAAAAGCCTGGCCGGCACTGCGCGACCGCCTGAAGGAACTCCATCCCTTCGATGAACCGGAAATCATTGCGATTCCGGTTGAGGACAGCAGCCAGAGTTATTCTGCCTGGGTTACGGACTATACGAGTGGCGTTGCCAGGTCACCGGAATCGCCTGCTGACAGTGCCGAACGCAAGGATGAGGATGGATTCTGGTAAGAGCGCGTTGCCTGCTGTCATTTGCCGGTCCTGACCTCAGCAGGAATGCAATCCTGTGGCCATAGGACCGATCTCCAGCAGTATGCAGTTTCTGCACGCCGTGCCCCCATTCCCAGCACCATCTGCTCGCTGGCAATGTTACCCTCCACGACGTGGCAACAGGCTATACCCTCCTGTGCAAGCATGTAGTCAATCTGGAAGGCCGCCAGGCTCCTGGCAAATCCCCTGCGGCGATGCTGGTCTGGTGTGTAGATCATGCCCATCGTGCCATTCAGGTGGGTGCAGGACCAGCAGACCGGTTCCCCGTCAACCTCACACACGAAGCTGGGACCGTTTTGCAGACATAGTCTGATGTAATATCCCTCCTCGTCATAGCTGATCCCTTGCTTCAGCAGCTCAAGCAGCTCAGTGCCCTGACCCAGCCTGCAATCGTGAACAACCAGTTCGCTGAAACGAGGCTCTCCACTGAAAACAAACAGGTAGGCCGGCGGAGAACCCTTGTCGTCCTGATTCGCCAGCCAGCCAGCTGCGAGGGCTGCAGCATGGGCTGAAACGGGCACTGTATTGAGAAACAGCGAACAATTCTGCTCT
>JAHEFU010000106.1:4050-9455 GCA_024645305.1 Planctomycetales bacterium | reverse complement strand
CGGAGTGGCAGGGCTACCACGTGGCCTCGTCCATTGGCGCCTACATGCAGATGATCGGCTTCCTGCTGGTTGCCTATTCGCTGTTCTCCTCACTGAACAATAAGAAACTGGCACCCCGTAATCCCTGGGGCGGTGCCACGCTGGAATGGGAGACATCCACGCCGCCGATCACATTCAACTTTGAGGACACACCCGATGCCGGGGATCCGTACGACGTGGAATCCTGGCAGTGGAGTGATGAAGAAGAGGGTTACGTCAAGGTGCGCCCGTCGGTTGTAGACGAAGAGCACGCGGACTAACACAGGAGTAATTGCAGATGTCGCATCACGATCATCCGTCACATGTACACCATCACTTCGAGAACGAAGTACAGCAGTTCGACTCGGACAAGATGGGCATGTGGCTGTTCCTGGTCACGGAGATCATGATCTTTGCCGGGCTGTTCTGCGTCTATGTGCTCTACCGCACGCACAACCCCGAGATCTTCCACTATGGGCACCAGTTCCTGGACAAGAATCTGGGAGCGCTCAATACACTGATCCTGCTGAGCTCCAGCCTTACGATGGCCTGGGGAGTACGTGCCGCACAGCTCAGCCAGAAAAAGACCCTGCTGACAATGCTGGCCCTGACAATGCTCTGCGCCTTCGGCTTCCTGTACATCAAATACATCGAATACGGTAGCAAGATCCATCACGGCACCCTGTATGGCAACCGCTATGTCTGGCAGTCCGAGGATCACGGCACAGAGCACGGCAGCCCGGAAGGCGAACTGCACAGCCTGGCGGACGCCGCCCAGGATGCCAATGCCGTGCGGGATGCGGCCCTCGCAGCCGGTACGGACACCTCAGCGAGCAGCATGAGTGTCCCGACATCTCAGTTTGCCCCTGCCCCGGAAGGTCCACAGAGCTTTGAGGTCAAGACTCCTGAACAGCTGAAAGCAGAGAAGGAGGAGCAGAAGCACAACTTCCCACAGCCGGCCAAGGCCCATCTGTTCTTCAGCATCTATTTCATCATGACCGGCCTGCACGGTATCCACGTCGTGATCGGCATCATCTGCATCTTCACGATCTTCGTGCTGTCGGCCAGGGGCGCCTACAACTCGACTTACTACACACCGGTTGACATGGTGGGCCTGTACTGGCACCTTGTCGACCTGATCTGGATCTACCTGTTCCCGCTGCTGTATCTCGTAGATTAGCGGCACTGATAACTGGAGTTTATGGAAATGAGCAATAAGGAACATCATCACGAGCCGGGACATCCCACGGTGGGACACGTCAGTTCGCTGCCGCAGCTGTTCACGGTTTTCGGCGCTCTGGTCGTTCTGACCATCATCACGGTTGCCCTGTCCGGCAAGCTGCCCGGTGCGGGTGGGATGCTGGTCGCCATGGGCATTGCGACGGTCAAGGCCCTGCTTGTGGCCCTGTACTTCATGCACCTGCGCTATGACCGTCCCTTCAACGGCTATATCTTCCTGGCCTCGATCCTCTTTGTGGCCTGCTTCTTCGGCTTCACATCGCTGGATACCGCCACATACCGCCGAGACATCCTGCCATATGAGAATGACAAGCTGGGAGAAGCCGGCGGAGTGGAAGAAATGTACAAGGAACCACGCGAGAGCTACCAGAAGTCACACAACAATGCCGGCAACCTCCACACCACAGGAGAGGAAGCCGAAACCGCCCCGGACGGTGAAGCCGCAGCCGAGGGCCACTGAACAGCGCGGATGACATGAACCAACCCCCGTCGCGTCGGCATCCCGTCACTCCAGCCACGATGGGGATGTACCTCGGGCTGGTTTCAGGCAGCATGGGCTTCCTGTCCGTCATCGTCGGTTACTTCGTGATCCGCAGCATGCATGCCCAGGAATGGCTGCCCCAGCAGGCCGCCCCGGTCCCAGCCACGCTGTATGCCAGCACAGCAGTGATCCTCGTCAGCTCTGCCACGATGCATTACGCCTTCAGCTCCATCCGCAGGGCCAGCGTTGCCAGCCTGCGCAGTGGACTGCTGGCAACCTTCATCCTTTCCCTGCTGTTCTATTACCTGCAGTACGCAAGCTACATGACCATCGTGGGCAGTCAGGAGTTCGTCGAGGCCCACATCCAGTTCTCCATGACCTTCTTCATCATGTCGGCGCTGCATGCGGCGCACCTGCTCGGTGGCGTGATCCCGCTTGCCGTGTTGTATCTGGCGGCGGGTCGCGACTGCTACTCCGAGGAAAGCCACCAGGCGGTGACGAGTACGACGATCTACTGGCACTTCCTCACCGTGATGTGGTGCGGCCTGTTCCTCGTGATGCTCAGTGCGGCCCTGCTGCGGGCCGGCTAGCACTCAGAGGCTGCTAAGACTGGTATCCGGATACATCGAGTACCAGGCGAACCACATCGTACTGACCGACTCAATGTAATTCCCCTGCAGATCACTGACAACGACCCCCGGCGGGTCCAGGGTGTTACTGTAGGGAATGTAGTCAAACTGCAGCCCTTCTGACACCACACTGCCCTGGTCCCCCGCCGCACTGGCAATATCCGCAAAGCTGTACACATGCCAGCTGCCGGACTGCCTCACGGCAATCACCCTGTCCATCAGTTCCAGCCCTCCCTCCGGTGGCAGCGGAGATACTGGAAAGCGCAGCTTGCCCAGGGCCTGGTAGCGCAGGTAGGGGTTGGAATTGTAGTCCCGTGGTTCACCGGTTTCCCGGGCCATCAGCGTCGTGTCCGGATGCCGCCTGACCCAGTCGCCCCAGTGTGTCAGCACAGTCGGCAGCAGCTCCAGCTCCAGGCCCTGCTGTGCTGCGGGCCCCGCTACGGCACGGAACTGCAGCTGGCTCCACAGGCTGCTGTCAGCCAGTTCGGCCTGCCGGTCATACATCACGATATTGGAATTGATAAGCAGGCCGCTGCTGCCGAACTCGCGCACTGCCCCGCTGACCTCCCGCCGGAACACAGTGGCACTGTCACACAGCGGACTGTAGACCACGGCGATCGGCACGCCGGCGATTGTATCGTTGACAATTTCATGGTAATTGAGGATGTTGATCTGGTAGGCCCGCTGTTCCCCGTTGAGGCTGACACCAATCACGCGGTCACCGCTGACGATGAACTTGCGGTGGTACAGCCGGCGCTCATTTTTGTTTATCGCCGGGACCTCCGAGGCGCTGACAACTGGCGGCTCATGCAGGGAGTGGATCTGGTCCCGGACCAGGCCTGATGAGACCAGGCTCTCCGGCTGTACCAGGCAGTGCTGCAGGTCGAAACCGTAATCCGCGAGCTGCAGGCTGTCATTCGGATTGCCGTCCAGGCCCTGTTCGGCCACCGGCAGCAATAGCCGGACAAGCATGGCACCAACGGCCAGCACAATGAGCAGCGGGATCCACCACAGCCCGCGCATGTCCAGAATCCGCTCGGTGGCGGGATCAGTGCTCTCAGATTGCTTGGCCTGCTTGTTCATGGCTCCATCCCTGGCAGCCCATTATCCCACCGGAAGCAGGCCGCCCGGCAATTACTCCAGCACGGGGAATAACTCGCTGTCGGGGTGCATGGCGTACCAGCTGAACCAGAAGGCATAGGCAATCCGCACACTGCGGTCCGCAGCCGGCAGCACGCTCACGTGCTGCTCCGCGCCATCCTCCCCGGAGGTCAGGCTGAACACTACGTCGTCAATTGCCAGGCTGCTGTCCCCGCTCAGTTCAAGCCTGAGCTGCCTGACCGGAAACACGATCCAGCCATCCCCGTTGTCAACGGCGATTATCCGGTCCATGGCATGCAGCGGGCTGTCATCCGGGAGGATCGGCCAGGCGGGGAAGCGCAGCTTGCCCTCACGGAAGTATTCCTCGTAGGGACTCATGTCAAGGTCACGCCGGTTATCCCTGTCGCGCCAGGCCAGCCCGCCGTCAGGATGCCCGGCGAGCCAGCTGCCCCAGTCAATGAGTACGGCAGGCAGGATACTGAGCTGTGCGCCTGCCTCGGCATGGACTCCCGTCACGGCCCGGGCCTGCAGCTGGGACCAGAGACTCTCGTGTTCCCGGTCTTCACTGCGGTTGTACATCAGGATGTTTGAGTTGTAGAGCAGCCCACTGACGCCGAACTCCAGCACTTCATCCCCCACCCGCCTGTCAAACACTGTGGCGCTGTCGCACAGCGGGCAGTAGACAATCGCCAGCGGGACACCGCCGATGACATCGTTGACAATCTCATGCCATGTCAGCAGGTTGATGCCGTAGGCCCGGCTCTCACCGTTGACAGTCACTCCGATGACCCGCTGCCCGGGACTGAGGAAGGGTCCGTGGCCATTGCGCTCCAGCTCGAAGTTGATCTCCGCCAGCTCCTCGGCGTCAATCACGGCGGGCATCGTCAGAGCCGGGATCCCGTCACGGGACACCCCACCGGAGAGGATATGATCCACGGGGATCAGCGCACCTTCCAGCTCAAAACCGTTCAGGCGGCTGACCTGTACTTCGAGGGAGTCAGACATGCGGCGGGTAAAGGCACTGCAGATGACCAGCGCAATCAGAAGCAGGGACAGCAGAAGCAGAAGCAGGAGCAGGCGCAGGGTCCCGGCGTAGAAACGGGCAGCCCCATAGTTCCCGACCTTGTGCCCGATACCATCTGTACCATTGCTGCTGGCTGGCATGCTCTCTCCCTTGTTGCCTGGATGGCCCTGTGCGCCTAGCTGTCGCTGGGGCTTGCGGCCTGTCCGCCCGTCGCTTCCCCTGAAATGCTACCAGCGGCGGGCGGGAAATTGCCTGCCTGGCCATGCGGCTGGATGTCAAGCACCATCAGGAGCAGCATCAGCGGCAGGTAGATCACCGTGGCAAAGAACAGCTTGCGAGCATCCATGTACTGCCTGCCCCTTACCAGCCTGTAGCCCAGGTAGACGAGAGCCAGGCCCAGCAGCAGCGAGCCATAGCCGTAATACCAGCCGCTGTATCCGAAGATCGTCAAGCTCAGGCCGATGGGCAGCAGGATCAGGCTGTAATACAGCATGATCGGGAATGTGAAATTACCCGGCGGATCATGGCTCGGCAGCATCTGGTAACCACCATGCTTGTAGTCCTCGCGGTACATCCAGGACAGTGCCAGGAAGTGCGGGATCTGCCAGACGAAGAGGAAGGCTGCCAGCAGCCAGGCCCCCAGCGGCAGGTAGCCATACACAGCGCTGAAACCCATCATCGGCGGGATGGCGCCGCAGATACCGCCCACGAGGGTGTTGAGCGGGTTGCGCAGCTTCATCGGCGTATACCACAGCAGGTAGATCAGCTGGGTCAGCAGGGCCAGGCTGGCGGTCAGCAGGTTGACCATGATCGCCAGCATCACCACGCCGCTCAGGCCCGTCAGCAGGCCGATGGCCAGCGCCGTGGCCGGACTGAACAGTCCACTGGGCAGGGGGCGCTTGCGGGTCCGTAC